>JBPCRH010000331.1:0-5916 GCA_050997075.1 Chthoniobacterales bacterium | reverse complement strand
ATGTAAAAGTTGTTCGAAAGACTCACGACTTTGCTGATCTCTCCGGGCTTGAGTTTGAAGGCGACCTCAGAGAGCTGCGGGGAGAGCGTCTTGTCATCGATCCAACCCCAATCGCCCCCGAGCTCGCGCGTGCTGTCCTCGGAATACATCTGCGCCATCTTGTCGAAATCGGCGCCGGTGATGAGCTTGCCCCGGATCTCTTGGGCCATCGATTTTTGCGGATCGTTCGCCGCGGCGTCGCCTTTCCCGGGAATCATGATCATGCGCAGCTTGACCTGCGCCTTGTTCGCGAAGAGCTCGCGGTGGCTGCGGTAATATTCCTCCACCTTCGCCGGCGGGACCATCAGGTTCGACTTTATGTTCTTCGAGCGCATCGCCTGCACGACGATCTTCTCGCGCTCGAGGGTGCGGAACCGGGAGAGGGAATAGTTCTGCGCTTCCATCGTCTTGATGAAAGCGTTGCGATCGCCGCCGAAGGAATCCTTGATCACTTCCTTCACCCGCTCGTCGACGAAGAAGCCCGGGATCTCGAGGTGATCCTTGTCGAACTGCTGAATGATGAGCTGCCGGTCGATCAAATCCTGGAGTGCGCCCTTGCGCAGCTCGATGATTTTTTTGTTCAACTCCGCGCCGGAATACTGCGAACGGAGCAGGCGCTCGCGCGGCTCGACGAGCTGGCGCACTTCCGAATAGGTGATGACGTCGTTGTTCACGATCGCGGCGATGCCATTAACGGATTCGGCGCCATGCGTCGGTGAAGCGGTGGCCGCGACGGCCACGGAAAACAAGGCGAGCAAAGCCGTCACGGGATGCCGCCAGAGGCTTAAAGTTGCTTTATTAGATTCCATATCTCTGTGAGTTGGAGCTCGATGCCCGGGGATGTTAGACGGGGGAATTTTCCCCCCACAAGAATAAAGTCGCCACGGCGACTAAGCATCAATTTTCCGTCGCGGACCTCGACCCGACTGATGCGAGCGCGGGCGGCGGAAAGCTTGATTTCGCTGAGGAGGAGCAGGTTGTCAACCGCCGGCGGGGTCGGTCCGAAGCGGTCGCGCCACTCGCGCCGGAGGCGGTGGAGCTGTTCCTGGGTCGAGATTTCGGCGAGCGCGCGGTAGGCCTGGATGCGCAGCGTGGAGTCGGAAATGTAAGCGGTCGGGATGAACGCCGGGACGAGTTTCCCCCGGCCGGCGGCGACGAATTCGCCCTCGTTCGTCGCAAGGAAATCGAGGCGGGTCTCGACCTCGAGCCGCGGCCGGAGCTTGTCGCCCTTGAGTTGTGCGACTGCCTGCTTCAGGAGCTGGCAGTAAAGATCGAACCCGACGTTCACGATGTGCCCGCTCTGGGCCGTCCCGAGAATGCTGCCGGCGCCGCGGATCTCGAGGTCGCGCATGGCGATGCGAAAGCCCGCGCCTAACGAACTGTATTGCTTGATCGCGTTGATCCGTTTGCGCGCGGCGCCGACGGTCATCATCTCGCGCGGGAGCAGGAGGTAGGCGTAAGCTTTGTGCTCGGCGCGACCGACCCGGCCGCGGAGTTGGTAAAGATCGGCGAGCCCGAAGCGATCGGCGCGATCGATGATGATGGTGTTGGCGTTCGGAATATCGAGCCCGCTCTCGATGATCGTGGTGCAAACGAGGACGTCGATCTGCCCGGCGACAAAACGCTGCATGACGCCTTCGAGTTCGTCCGCGCTCATCTGCCCATGGCCAAACTCGACCCGGGCCTCCGGGCAAAGCTCGACCACCCGGTCGCGGACTTTCTGGATCGTCTGCACGCGATTGTGGAGGAAGTAAACCTGGCCCTGGCGCTCGAGCTCGCGTCGGATCGCGTCCCGGATGATGCGCTCGTCGTAACCGGCCACGACAGTCTCGACCGGGAGACGATTGAGCGGCGGGGTCTCGATCGTGGACATGTCTTTCACCCCGACGAGCGAGAGATAAAGCGTCCGCGGGATCGGCGTGGCCGAAAGGGTAAGGACGTCGACGAGCTTGAAGAGCTCCTTGAATTTCTCCTTGTGCAGGACGCCGAAGCGCTGCTCTTCGTCGATCACAACGAGCCCGAGATCCTTGAAAATAACGTCCCCGGAAATGAGCCGATGCGTGCCGATGACGACATCGACGCTGCCGTCGCGGAGCTGCTCGAGAACCACGCGCTGCTCGGCGTGCGAACGGAAGCGGCTGAGCATCTCGATCTTCACCGGGTAGTCGAGCATGCGCTGCCGGAAAGTCTCGAAATGTTGCTGCGCGAGCACGGTTGTCGGGGTCAGGACGGCGACCTGTTTCCCGGCCATGACGGCTTTAAAAGCAGCGCGAATCGCGACCTCGGTTTTGCCGTAGCCGACGTCGCCGCAGATCAGGCGATCCATCGAGCGCGGCGCTTCCATATCGGTCTTGGCGTCGACGATTGCCTTGAGCTGATCGGGCGTTTCGCGGAACGGGAAGGAATGCTCGAACTCGACCTGCCATTTCGTGTCGGGGCCAAAGGTGTGACCGATCTGCGTTTCGCGCTCGGCTTGGAGCGCGAGCATTTTGCCGGCGTAATCGAAGACTGAAGCGGCGGCACTTTTCCGGGCGCGCGCCCATTTCGCATCTGCGAGCGAACTGAGCGGCGGCGATTTTTTCCCGACGCCGACATAACGCGAAACCATGTAGGCCTGCTCGAGCGGGACGTAGAGTTTGGCCTCTTCCGCGAACTCGATCACGAGCACCTCCGGCGCAGCCGGTGTAGCGGCGGCCGTGTCGGCCGCAGAGTTCGACTCGCCATCCTCTTCCGTCCCTGCGGGCGACACGCCCGCCACTACAACTGAGGAGAGCGCGCTTAGCTTCGTGAGGCCGAGATAGCGGCCGATGCCGTGTTCGAGATGAACCACGAGGTCGTCCTCGTGCAGCTCGCTGAATTCGATCTGCGCACGGTGCGCGCCGAACTTCGAGGTCCGCTGGAGCCGGCGCCGGCCGTGCGTCGGGGCGCGACCGAATAACTCCGCGGCCGCGAAGACGACGAGGGTAGCTGCGGGAAAACAGAAGCCGCGCGGAAGCGTGCCTTCGAGCAGCGCTAGGCCGCTGGTGTCGATTTTGGCTTCCGTCATGATCTCGCGGAAACGCTCGATCTCGCCCTCGGTCTGGAAGTAGATCGCGAGCTGCGCGCCGTCGTCGCGCCAGCTCGTCAGGCGCTGGAAAAATTGCGCGCGCTTCGCTTCCGCGAGGATAAACTCGCCGCTGTCGAAGGAGCCGATTTCGCAGTCGACGAAGGCGCCGGAGAAATCCTCCACGCCCTCACCGGAGGAGGGAGCGCCGCTGCGGTCATCCCGAGCGGAGCGCAGCGGAGTCGAGGGATCCCGAGGGGTTTCCGTGAAGTTCCCATCGCGGCTCTTCTTGCGGCGGAGCTTCACGGCAGCGCCACGGGATCCCTCGACTCCGTTCCGCTCCGCTTCACTGCGCTCGGGATGACGGTGGAATCCTTCCGTGATCACGATCGCGGCTTCCGCCGCATCGTTTAGTGCCTCAGGCTCGATTGCGATCTGGAGGTGATCCTTCGCGAGGTAGTCGCGCACCGTGCCGTTCTGTTCCTCGGTGGCGCCGAGGAACAACTCGACCGCGGGAAGGTTGGCGACCGAGGTTTGGGTATCGAGATCGAACTCGCGGAGCGATTCGATCTCGTCGCCGAAAAACTCCGCGCGAATCGGCAACTGCGCCTGCCACGAAAAGACATCGAGAATCCCGCCGCGGACCGCAAACTGCCCGCGGGTCGTGACCTGCGGCGCGCGTTCGTAGCCGGCTGCGCCTAACGAATCCACAATTCGCTCGAGCCGCTCGGGCGCGCCCCGCTCGAGCCGGAGCGCGCCGTGGGTGAGGGCGCCGCGCGTGGGCGCGGGTTGGTCGAGGCTGTGGCGGGTTGCGACCACAATGTGCCGGCCTTGGCCTTCTAGGCGATGAAGCAGCGCGAGGCGTTCCGCGGAGATTTCCTGGTCGGGCAGGATGTTTTCGACCGCGACGAATTCCATCTCGGGCAGGAAAAGCGCGTCCGGCACCCAGGTCACGAGGCTCTCATGGAGCAACTCTTGGGTGCGCACATTCGGACAGATAATCCAGAGACTTTGCCGGAGCGCGCGCGCGACGGCAGCGACGAGGAACGGCTGAGCCGGCGCGATGACATGCGCGAAGGTGACCGGCGCGCCGCCTTTTTTAATCCGGCGCAACTGCGCCGCGATCGGGGCGCTGCGCGCGACCGCGTCGAGCAGTTCCGCGCCTAACGAGTCCGCCACAGTCTCAAACGTCCCGGCCGACGGCGGCGGCCACCGCGCGAATTCGCCGGACGAGGTCCTCGAAAATTTCCGGCATGAGCGCCTGGTCGCCGTCACTCCGGGCCCGCTCCGGTTCGTTGTGGACCTCGATCATCAGGGCATCGGCGCCCGCCGCGACCGCGGCCAGCGCCATCTGCGGAATGTAATCGCGCAAACCGATCCCGTGGGTCGGATCGACCACGACCGGCAAGCGGGTTTTCGCTTTTAAAATCGGAACGGCATTCAGGTCGAGCGTGTTTCGCGTCATCGTCTCGAAGGTGCGGATGCCGCGCTCGCAGAGGATGACGTTGGGGTTGCCCTCGCTCAGGATGTATTCGGCGCTCATGAGGAGGTCGTTGATCGTAGCGCTGAGGCCGCGCTTGAGCATGACCGGCAGCTTGCTCCGGCCGACTTCTTTCAAGAGCGAAAAGTTCTGCATGTTGCGCGCGCCGATCTGAAGGCAATCGGCGTATTTCTCGATCACCGCGAGATCGCGCGTATCCATAATCTCGGTGATGATCGGGAGCCCGGTCGCGGCGCGGGCGTCGGCCAGAAAACGGAGGCCATCTTCACCCAAGCCTTGGAAGCTGTAGGGCGAAGTGCGGGGCTTAAAAGCGCCGCCGCGGAGGACGCGGGCGCCGGCTTTTTTGACCGAGCCGGCGATGGAGAGAAGCTGCTCTTTGCTCTCGACGGAGCACGGGCCGGAAATGAGGACGACTTTCTGCCCGGTCCCGATCGGGACATCGCCGATCGTGACCAGCGGCGGCGCGGCGCCGTTCCGCGCGACGAGCCGGTAAGGCTTGAGGACGGTGTGCACCGACTCGACCCCGGGGATGGCGGCGAGCGGTTTCTCGCGGATCACATCTTCCGGGCCGATCACGCCGATGACGACGCGCTGCGCGCCGCGCATGACGTGGGCTTCGAGTCCGAATTCCTCGACCCGGCCGACGATGTGGTCGATCTGCGCGTCGGTGACGGCGGGTTGGGTAATGATGATCATCGCGCGAAGAGCGGGAGTTTAACATTCCCGCGGAGGTGGGCAACCAGCCAAGGTGAGCGACGGACAGCGGTGGAGCGGCGGCCGTTTCCGCCGTAAAGCGCGTTTTTTTCCGAGGCCTTACCTTGCTCCTGAGCTTTCGCGGGCGACACGCCCGCCTCTACACCGCCATGGCGGCTCGTCCAGATTGCGACCGCAAACCTACGGCGTGATCTCGACCGGCGTGCCCTCGCTGACGGCGTTGTAGAAGTTCTCGGCCATGAACTCCGGCATGCGAATACAGCCATGCGAAGCGGCATAACCCGGCAGATACCCGGCGTGGAGGCCGAAGGCAGGCGCGATCTTCATGTAGTAAGGCATCGGCGCGCCCTTGTAATGCGTGCCCGGAGGCATCGGATCCTTGCCCTTCTCGACGTTCGGCATCACGACATTGTCGGCCACATCGACGTAATCGCCGTAGAGGCTGGAGGCATGGTCGATGTCTTTGTCGAGCACCTTGAACTTGCCCATCGGGGTGTCCTTCCCCTCGCGACCGGTCGAAAGCTGGGAGATGCCGACGACCTGCCCGTCCTTGAAGAAGTAAGCGCGCTGTTCGGAGAGGCTGATCTTGATCGACGGTTTCCCGGGCACGCCGTCGCCG
>JBPCRH010000322.1:0-2705 GCA_050997075.1 Chthoniobacterales bacterium | reverse complement strand
AGACTGATGGGCTCGCGCTCAGCTCGCGGAATCAATACCTCAGCGCCGACGAGCGCGCGCAGGCGCCGGTGATTCGCGCGGCACTTTTGGAAGCGGCAGCTTCCACCGAAACCTTCGCCGAAAAAGTTCTCGCCCTCGTTAGGCAAAAAATCGAAACCGCTCCCCTCGCCCGGATCGATTATGCGGAAATCGTCGGCGCCGACGACCTCCAACCGCGCACTAAAATCGCGCCGCGCACGCTGCTCGCGGTCGCGGCTTACTTTGGGCGCACCCGCCTGATCGATAACATTCTCCTCGGATGAAAGAATTCGATTTCGTTATCATCGGCAGCGGCATCGCCGGTCTGACCTTTGCGCTGAAGGCGGCAGAGCATGGCCGCGTCGCGATCATCACGAAACGCCAGGGCGTGGACTCGAACACCGCCTGGGCGCAGGGCGGCGTCGCCTGCGTGACCAGCGGCGAGGATTCTTTCGCGCTCCACATTCGCGATACGCTCGAGGCCGGCGCCGGGCTCTGCGATCTCGCGGCGGTCGAGACGGTCGTGCAGGAAGGTCCGGAACGGGTGCGCGAGTTGATCGAACTCGGGCTGCACTTCGACGAGCGGAATGTCGCCGGCCATCGCGAGCTCGACCTTGGACGCGAGGGTGGTCACTCGAAACGGCGCGTCCTTCACGTGCACGACGTGACCGGCGCGGAAATCGAGAACACGCTCCTCGATGCGGTCAGGCGCTCGCCGCAGATCGAGCTGCTCGAGAATCACATGGCGGTCGATCTCATTACCGCGGCGAAACTCGGCTTCGCGACGGAGGATCATTGCCTCGGCGCCTACGTGCTCGATGAGGCAACCGGCACGGTCGAGACGATTCGGACCGATCGTTTAGTGCTCGCGACGGGCGGTTGCGGGAAGGTTTATCTCTACACGACCAACCCCGACATCGCGACGGGCGACGGCGTGGCCATGGCCTGGCGCGCGGGCGCGGTCATCGCGAACATGGAGTTCGTGCAATTTCATCCGACGTGTCTGTTTCACGCGGACGCGAAATCGTTCCTGATCTCGGAAGCGGTTCGGGGTGAAGGGGGAATTCTGCGCAACGAGAAGGGCGAAGATTTCGTCAAAAAAGTCCATCCGTTAGGCTCGCTCGCGCCGCGCGATGTGGTCGCGCGCGCGATCGACGCGGAGATGAAACGGACCGGCGCGAAGTGCGTCTATCTCGATATCACGCAGCAGCCGCGCGAGTTTTTGGTCGAACGCTTCCCGCACATTTACGAGACCTGCCTGCGCTACGGGATCGACATGGCGAAAGAGCCGATCCCGGTCGTGCCGGCGGCGCATTATCAATGTGGCGGAATCAAAACCAACATCGACGGCGCAACCAGTCTGCCCGGTCTCTACGCGATCGGCGAGGTTGGTTGCACGGGTTTGCACGGCGCGAACCGGCTTGCGAGCAACTCACTTCTCGAAGGCCTTGTGATTGCGCATCGCGCCTGCGTCGCGCTCGTGGCGAGTCGGCCGCCGGCTCACCCCGCGGGAGCGGTTTCCCTCCCGGAATGGCAGTCGGGCGAGGTTCAGAACGTCGATGAGCTGGTCGTGATTTACCATAACTGGGACGAGATCCGCCGGCTCATGTGGGACTACGTGGGGATCGTGCGGACGGACAAACGGCTCCAACGGGCGAGTGCACGTTTGCGTAATTTGCAGCGCGAGATTCAGGAGTTTTACTGGAACTTCCGGATCTCGGTCGATCTCCTTGAGCTACGTAATCTCGCGACGGTGGCGGCGTTAATCGTCGACTCGGCCCTGAGCCGGAAAGAGAGTCGCGGCCTCCATTTCACCCTCGATTACCCGGAGACGAACGACGCCGAGTACCGCCGCGACACCCTGCTCAGCCGCGGCTGAGGGCGGCATCGGTATGGTTCGTGCTAAACTCAAATGGAGAACAAGCTTGCCTCCATGGGCGATTCGGATAAAATGAAAGGCGTCGATGTTTACGAAACGAACGAGAATACTCGCGCTCACAGTGACATTGGGCGCCGCGAGCCTCTCGTGCCTCCAGGCGCAATCGCCTTACGAGAGCAGCGCCGACTTCGCCAAATACGCGATGAAGCTGCGCTCGCAGGCGCTGCTCAAGGTCGAGCCGCAGGTTTTCGTGCCCACAACTTCGCGTTTCGCCTCATCCCGCTACCCGTGGAAGACGGACATCGTCACGACCATTTTCTGGATTGGAGAAAACCCGACCGCGAATAATCCGGTCCCGAACCATAAGAGCTCGTGGGATCCAGCCTGGACGGAAAACTACGGCGGCTACGACGATCCGGAGGCATCGCGGCGGCACGACTACATCCCGGTGAAATTCGTCCCGCGGCAGAACCCATTTTATGTCGCGCTCCCCTACAACGACGTGACCCACGGCCAGTTCAAGCCGGAGGCGCCGATGGTGGTGCCGTGGTTCCGGCAGGCCTATGTGCAACAGGGCCACTCGGTCTGTAAAGATCGCTGGATCGCGATTCGCCACGGCAGCCGCGTTTGCTACGCGCAGTGGGAGGATTGCGGCCCTTTCCGAACCGATCACTGGCAATACGTTTTTAAAAATGAGCGGCCGAAGCCGAACTTGAACCACGGCGCCGGCCTCGATGTCTCGCCCGCGGTGCGCGATTATCTCGGGCTCGGGAATACGTCGCTCAACGACTGGCAGTTTGTCGAAGTG
>JBPCRH010000253.1:0-2538 GCA_050997075.1 Chthoniobacterales bacterium | reverse complement strand
TGTGCGCGTCAGTCTCTTCATCGATCCCGAGCTGGCGCAGGTCGATGTCGCGGTCAAGCTCGAGGCCGACATGGTCGAACTGCACACCGGCGCGCTCGCCAATGCCTTTACTGAAAAGGTCGGGCGGCAGGAGCTGGAGCGGCTTCAGGAAGCGGCCATCCGCGCGGGCAATTTCGGACTCCAGGTCAACGCCGGGCACGGCATCAACTACCGCAACATCGCGCTCATCCACCAAATCCCGAACCTCACCGAACTGAACATCGGCCACTCGATCGTGGCCCGGTCCCTCTACGTCGGGATCGAAACCGCCGTGCGCGAAATGCTCGCGGCGATGCAAAACTATCCGGCATGAGCATCCTCGGAATCGGCGTCGACTTGGTCGATTGCAACCGGATCGAGAACTCGATCGAGCGTTTTGGTGACCGCTTTCTCCAGCGCGTCTTTACCGCGGGCGAGATCGCCTACGCCCAGTCGATGAAATTTCCCGAGCGCCATCTCGCGGCGCGCTTCGCGGCCAAGGAAGCGCTCTCGAAGGCGTTCGGCACCGGCATCGGGAAAGCGATGGGCTGGCGCGATCTCGACGTGCAGAAGCATGAAAGCGGCGAGCCCTTTGTCGTCCTCACCGGTGGCGCGGAGAAAATGGCACAGGAGCGCGGCGTCACGAAGGTCTGGATCAGCCTCAGCCACACCGACAAAAGCGGCCTGGCCACGATCATTCTCGAGGGCGAAGCGCCATGAACGCACGCCGCCGGCTGCTGTGCCTAACGATGGCGCTCTGGAGCGCGGCGGTGCCGCTCGCGGGTGCCGCGCCGACGCCGACGCCGACGCCGGCTGAAGTC
Organism: Chthoniobacterales bacterium; assembly: GCA_050997075.1. GTDB lineage: Bacteria > Verrucomicrobiota > Verrucomicrobiia > Chthoniobacterales > UBA10450 > Palsa-1392. The sequence continues at coordinate 1,699 of JBPCRH010000253.1, read as the reverse complement.
GCGGATTTATCTGCGCAGCGCGCGGAAGCGCAACGCGGCAAAATCTACGGCGCCGGCGTTGCCTACAGCCAATGGCTCGACCGGGTCGCGGTCGCGAGCGGGAGCAGCTTTTTGCAGCAGCGCGTCTTTGACCGCGTCACCTGGATGCGGCTCATCGCCTGTTTCGTTTCGCTCGCAGTTCTCGCCGCGCTTACCGGCGGATTGCTCACTGTCGTGAGGAGACAGGCGGGCGGGATCGACTCGAGCGAGCGCCAGTCGTGGCCTGCGCTGGCCGCCGCGGCGGTGCGCAAACCGCTCGCACTTTGCATCTGGGTGGTGGGCGGATTTCTCGCCTTCATGCCGATCGTCTCCGGCATTTCCTCACGGACGACGCGCGACTTTTGCGCGAACGCGCTCACCGCGATCCTCTACGGCGGCCGGGTGATCGCCGTGCTCTGGCTGCTTTACCAGGCGGTCCGCGCGATCGAAAAAAAGATGCGTCACTGGGCGGCGAACACCGGCAGCGTCCTGAACAGTGTCTTCGTTTCCGTAGTCGGACAGACGCTCCGCCTCGCCGTGCCACTCCTCGCGGTGCTCCTGCTTTTGCCGCTGCTCGATCTTCCCGCGAACTGGACTTGGCTTACGCAAAAAGGCTTCGGGATTTTGCTGATCGTTAGTCTGGCCTTCCTCATCGTTCGCGGCGTCCGCTCGGTGCAGACCGCGCTCCTCCGCGAGCACCGCATGGACGTGGCCGACAACTACTCCGCGCGCCGCATCTACACGCAGATCTCGGTGATTCGAAAACTGATCACCTCAGTCGTCGTGATCTTCGGCATCGCCGCGATCCTGATGATGTTCGACGCCGTCCGGCAATTTGGCGCGAGCATTCTCGCCTCCGCGGGCATCGCCGGGATCATCCTCGGGTTCGCCGCGCAGAAGACGCTGGGCAATCTTCTCGCCGGAATTCAGATCGCGCTGAGCCAGCCGATTTTGATCGACGACGTTGTCATCGTCGAAGGCGAGTTCGGCCGGATTGAAGACATCACCCTTACTTTCGTCACCGTTCGCACCTGGGACCTGCGGCGTTTGATCGTGCCGATCACCTATTTCATCGAGAAGCCGTTCCAGAACTGGAGCCGGAACTCCGACGAAATCCTTGGAGCGATTTTTCTTTATCTCGACTATCACGTGCCGCTCGGCGCCGTGCGCGAGGAACTAAAACGGCTGGTCGAGAAAAACGAAAACTGGGACCACAAAGTCTGCGGCCTCCAGGTTACCGATACGAAACCGCACATGATCGAAGTCCGCGCGGTCGTGAGCAGCTTGAACGCGAGCCGGAATTTCGATCTGCGCTGCCAGGTGCGTGAAGGGTTAATCGAATTTCTGCGCAGCCGTTTCCCGGAAAGTCTCCCGCGGGTGCGGATCGTGACGGAGGAATTGCAAGAAGCCCCCGACCCGGAAAGGCCGCACGCGAGCAAGGTTGAAGGCGAAGAACACCAGCGCGGCGCCTCCGCGCCCGGGTTGAAATCCGAGAAGGAAAATCCCGGGAAGGAATAAGCTCCGTCATCCCGAGCGAAGCGCAGCGCAGTCGAGGGATCCCGTGGCGTTTCTGGGAAGCGACGTTACGGGGATTCTTGGAGCCGGCCTTCCCCGCAACCCGGCGGGATCCCTTGGCGGCGCTCGGGATGACACTTCTCCCCGACGGCCTCTTGCGCCGACG
>JBPCRH010000204.1:0-8925 GCA_050997075.1 Chthoniobacterales bacterium | reverse complement strand
CCCCGGCACTGCGCAGACTTGAACGCATTTGGCTCGAGTACCCGGTTTATTTCATCACGACGTGCACGTTTAAGAGGAGATCGATCCTTACCTCGCCGGACATAGCGGCACTGCTCGTCGCGGAATGGGAAGGCGCGCGGAGCCGGCACGGGTGGGCCATCGGCCGCTATGTGATCATGCCCGACCACGTGCATTTCTTCTACGCGCCGGAGCTGAACGCAAAGCCGCTCTCGGCCTTCATCGGTTTCTGGAAAGAATGGACGAGCAAGAACGTCAAACGCGTCGTCGGCCCGGCGGATCCGGTCTGGCAGGAGGAATTTTTCGATCACGTCCTGCGCTCCGGCGAGAGCTACAACAGAAATGGGATTACGTGCGCGAAAACCCCGTGCGCGTCGGCCTCGTCGCAAGGGCGGATGACTGGCCCTGGCAAGGGGAAATAGAAGAGTTGCGGTTGTAGCCGGGGGCGTTGACCCCGGCCGCGGCGGGTTCGCCCGCGTCGTGATTGATTTTAGCCGGATCTAAGGACCGGCCGGGGTCACCGCCCCCGGCTACAACGACGGCGCTTCCAGGATGTAGCCCATCCCGCGCACGGTCCGAATCAGCTTGGTCGGGAAATTTCTCTCGACCTTCTTGCGCACGCGGCAGACGAGGACATCGACGACGTTCGTTTTCGGATCGAAACTGTAATCCCAGACATGGCCGAGGATCATCGCCTTGCTCACGACGCGGCCGCGATTACGGAGCAGATATTCGAGGAGAGAAAACTCCCGTGCGTGCAATTTCAGCTCCCGCCCCGCGCGTGTGACTCGGCGGCTCAGGAGATCGAGCGTAAGATCGCCCGCGCTCAGGGAGGCCGGCTCCGCCACTCGCGAGGAACGGCGGACGAGCGCCTGCACCCGGGCCATGAGCTCGGCGATGGCGAATGGCTTGGTCAGGTAATCGTCGGCGCCCATTTGCAGTCCTTTCACGCAATCGGCCACCGTCGTTTTCGCGCTCAAGATCACCACCGGCACACGATTCGCCTGCGCCCGCAGCTCGCGCACGAGGGAGAGTCCATCCAGCCGCGGGAGCGTGAGTGCGACCAGCGCGGCGGCGTAGGAATTGGCGCCGGCCATGACGAGGCCCTCTTCGCCATTATCGCAATGATCCACCGCGAAACCGGCTTCCTCGCAACCCTTGACGATGAAGGAGGCCAGTTGGCGATCGACTTCCACAACGAGCAGGCGCATGAGCTGTCGGAAGCTTCCTTACTTCTCCGCCAGTGGCGAGCAGGATCGATCTTCCCGGAATTTAACCGCAGAGGACGCGGAGCGCGCAGAGACGGATTTTGATCTTATTCACCTCTGCGTTCTGCGCGTCCTCTGCGGTTAAAATTTTCCGTAATTCGGGTCATTACGTGGGTGTAATGATCGCGCAATGTTCCTGCCACCTTCGGATGGAATGTTATTAGCATGAATCAAACAATTACTACTCCAGTCACAGGCACGATGGACTTTCGTCTGGGCTCGGATATTACCGGCACCACTGTCTATAACTCCAAGAACGAAGAGCTTGGGACGATCAACGAGTTGATCGTGGACGGAACCAAAGGCCATCTGCGCTTTGCGGTCGTGGGTATCGGCGGATTTCTCGGCATGGGCGAGACGGACGTGATCGTTCCCTGGCTCGCCTTTAAGCATCGCCATCTCAAAGATAGCAATGAGATGACCTACCTGCTCAATGTCACCCGCGAACAGCTCGAGAAAGCACCGCGTTTCGACCGTGAGAAACTCGACCAGTTTTATCCTCGCGAAATGTCGGAGCCGATCTTCCGTCACTACGGCGTCGAATACCGGGCCTAACAAACCGACGATTAGCCGGCTTGCGCTAATCCAAAAAAAATCACACGGGTCCGCTTAACCAAGCGGGCCCGTTTTTTGTCCTGCATGGCGAAGCGCGGGATGGACGCAGCGGCAGCACGTTTCGAAGCCCTCTCATAAATACTGGCGACTTGGCCTGCGATCATTCACCTCTTCATTCTCGTCCTTCCTCCTCGTCCTCGAAATCCCCCTCGAATCGAGGACGAGGGACGAGGAGGACGAACGGGACGAGAAATTGAGGCGACCTCTAGCGCCTCTTGCCGTTAATAAAATAGTAGCGCGTCTCGCCGCTTTTGGTGACCCACTTCAGGTTGCCCTTGATGTCCTGCTCTTTGATCACGCCGTCCCACTGCGCCTTTCCTTTCGGTTTCAGAACCGGCGCGGTTTCCCCAGTTGGCGAAATCCTTTGTCCCGGTGGCGCGGTAAGCGACCGGGCCGATGCCGTAGCGCTGCAATTCTTTCGAGGAAACTTTCCCGCCGGCAAAGGTGAGGACATCGACGACGCGTTTCACTCCTTTGTTCGCGGTCTCGACGGTCGGCACGGTCCAGGCGGTCCCATCGAGCGCGTCGGCAGCCGCGGTGGCGGTGAGGAGAAAGAAGAGGGCGAGCAGTTGGAGCGACGATTAGGTTTTCATAGATTGGATCTGTGCCCGTCGTGCTGCGGCGGACTGATGCGGCGGACTGAGAATGAATCGGCTTTCAACGCCTTGCCGCGCGGAGCCGTCGGCAGAAAGACACAGCGGGTTTCGGTCGGAGCGGCGAATCAGCAGAGTAAAACAACCCCGGGCCGCTGCATGCCCCGACGCGCAACTTGTTCTTCGGCGTACTCGCCGTGCAGCATGGGTTTGTTGCTGGCGACGCCGATGACCGCCGTCGCGCTGATCCTGGTGCAGAACTCGATCTCGAAGATGTGCTCGGAGACTCCGAAGGAGCCGTGCCTCACGACCGCGATCGGCTGCGTGCCTACGGTTTTACGAGCCGATAGGAAGTTTTGTAAACGAGCGGACCGTTTTCCGTGGTGATGGTGAAATCGAGGGCGCCGGCATTTTTCCCCGAGGGCGTCGCCTTGCCGGCAATTTTGCGGGTCAACGCGGTTCCCTCCGCCGAAGCCTGTCCCGCAAAAATGATCGCCCGACCCCGGCGGATCCGACGCAGCGTCGGCTTGGAGACTCTGATAGACAGGCGGCCTTTCTCGCTCTTGAAGAAATAGGGAAAAACTTTCAGCCGATAGTTGCCTACGTAATTGTCACCCTCGCGACGGAGTGTGCCCACGATCAACTTGGCCGTGCAGCCGGCGAGGGAGCTGGAACTGGTCGCGACAGCGAGATTCGCGTCGCCGCTGCCGGCGAGTAACGCGGACGGAAAGACCGCTCCCGATCCCAAGACCAAGAAGGCGATCAGCGCGGTGCTTAATCGGCGGCGTCGCGCAGGATTGCGGTTTTCGGAGCAACTCATCCCAAGGGGTTACGGCCCTCCCTTCCCTGTCGGTCGTGGAGAAGCCTCGGAAACCGGGTGCAGGTTCGCGCACGGGACGGCTGATTTTTGCGCGCCTGCCCTCGGAAGTGCGTCAAAAAAAGCGGTCATCCAGAGCGGAGCCGGAGGCGGAGTCGAGGGATCCCGTGGCGTTCCTGGGAAGCTTCTGTTCAGAGCTGCACGGCAGATCGACGGGATCCCTCGACTCCGCTGCGCTCCGCTCGGGATGACCGCTTTTTTTGGCACCCCTTAGCCTAACGAGTCTTCTTCTTCGTCTTCACCGCCTGCGCTTTTTTGGCGGTGACCACTGGCGCCATCCGGGTGTTCTTCTTGGTCGAGCCGGCGACTTTCGTTTTTGGCCGATTAGCGGAATCGGGCATGGCGGTGCGGGCTTTGGCGGTCACGGTCATCTTCTTCTCTTTTGCGGGCATAAGTTTAAGAGAATCGCGCGCGGGCAGGGTTCTGAGCGGGTCGTTAGGTTCGCCCCTTTTCCCCGAAGCCCTCGACATCGGTCATGGTGGAAAGGCCACTTTCCTCCGAGCTCCTGATCACACTAAAACTTCCGTCGGTCTCGAGGACGACGGCCTTGGCCTGGCTGAGATAGGCCAAGCCCTGGTTACGGAGCGCGGCGCGCACTTCCTGATCCGTCACCCGGGTGCGGCGGAGCGCCTCGCTTTGGAATTCTCCGTGCCAGAAGAGCAAAGTCGGTTGGGCCTTGACCAGATGTGAGACCGTCTGCGAACGGACCGACAGCCAGGTGACCACAAACTGGAGCAGGACCAGGAGCAGCAAAGCGGTGACGCCTTGCACGACACTGGTCTGTTTCGAGAGCAGAATTGTGGCGAGCGTCGAGCCGAGGGCGATCGTCACCACGTAGTCGAACGCGTTCCACTTCGAGAGGGTGCGCTTCCCGCAGAGTCGCAGGAGGAGAATCAACAGAACGTAGGCGACGACGCCGGAGATGAGCGTCTTGAGCAGCGGATACCAGCCGTCGAAGAACATGCGCCACTGAATCGCTTCCGCTCGGGCAGGCGCGTTCACTGATTTGCGGAAGGAAAGGCGTTACCTCCCGCGCTCGAGCCTATTTGCGTCCTGTAGCGATTCACGAACGCGAAAAGCGGGCCCCGCGCGATATTCTTATATGCTCTATACCATTGCTATCATTCTCCTTGTCCTCTGGCTCGTCGGATGGCTTGGCTTCCATCTTCTCGGAGGCTTCATTCACATTCTCGTTATTCTCGCGGTGATCGCCATCGTGGTCGCGCTGTTGAAGTAACTTAGCTACAGCAGGCGGCGGATCGACCACCGCCCAACGCGAGAAAAGACTTAGCTCGCCCGCTTCGCGCGATTCGCGGAGCCTAGGCCGCCGCGCTTAGTTCCAGCTCTGAAGGAGTGGAGTTAAGCGATCGGCGTGATCAATTGCGGAAACGGTTCGGCCAGCAGATGGCCGCGCGACTTTCTGCAATTGATTCACCTGCCAGTTTCGCGATCCCGCGGTGTACCCCCGGCTTCCGCTTCCGCCTGCCAACGCGGTTTGGTCGCGCCTTCCTTCGCCGCCGGCCAGCCTTCTCGTTGCTGGCTGCGATCGCCTTCACCGGCTTCGGTTTGATCGTGAAATAGCTGCACCTGCGTGTCGTAAGGCATGTCGATCCCGGCGGCGTCGAGGCCTTCCTTGACCGCTTGCAAGACGGTCGCCCGCACGTGGACCACGTCCGCCTGTTGACTAGGCGTCCACCAACGGGCGCGGATCGTCACCCAACTCGCGGATAAATCCCAGGGCAACGCTTCCGGCGCCGGATCGCTCTCCACTTCTTTGATCCCGCTGAGCGCTGTCCGGATGACCTCGCAGGCGTGGCCAATGCCGTCGCCGTAGCCGATGCCGACATCATACTGGCTACGTCGTTTTTCATAAGCCGTCTTCACGAGCACGGCATTCGTATAGATCTGGCTGTTCGGAATCACGATCCGCTCTCCGTCGTAGGTCTTGATGATGGTCGCGCGGGTTTCAATTCGTTCCACGGTGCCTTCGTGATCGTTCACCTTGATCTGGTCGTGAATCGCGAACGGTTGCCGAAGGAGGATGAGCAAACCGGCGAGCCAGTTTTGCAAAATGTCCTTAAAGGCAAACCCGATCGCGACCGAGCTGACGCCGAGCCCGGCGATGAGGTCTCCCGGCTTGAGACTCGGGATAATGATCGTGGCCGCGAGCAGAAAACCGAGGATCAAAATCCCAACCTTGGCAAAGCCGCCTAACAAGTTCCCCAGATCCCGCCGCTCGCGCCTCACGAAATGGCGCCGGATGAGGTGACGAGCGAGGAGCGCCAGACCGTAAAAGATCGCGAGCAGGATGAGCGCGGCGCCGATGTTGGGCAGGAGCCGGGCCGCCCCATCCGTCCAATTGCTGAGCCGCTGCCGAGCTCCGGCCAGGCTAAAGTCGATCGTTTGCGCCTGCCCCGGTGAAGGAGCCACAGCGAGGGAAAACAGGCTGAACATCGGGGACGTTACCGGCTCGCAGTCCGATTCTCAATCGGCCCCGCGGCGCGCAAGGTGAAAAAGTGCGGCGATCCTATGGCTTTTGGTAGCCGAGGACGCGCGACGTCAATTTCCCTTCACGCGGATCGCGCCGGAAGGACACCCAGGCGTGACGGGTCGCGTGCCGGGGCAGGTAGGGCACGGTTAAATCGGCCTGCTCGCTTTCGCCGCTCGGCGAAGTGAGCGTCACCTCGAGGTGCGCGTCTGCGGCGGTCTCATCGCCCAGATTTTTCACCGTGACCGGTACGGCACGGTAGAGTCCGGCCTCATCCCGGCGTAGCGGTTGTAGCCGAGCAGGAGACAGAACGTGGCCGCGATGCCGAGGAGCAAGCGCGCGTGGCCGGCCACCAGCGCCGTCTGCCAGACCTCCATGGTGTAGAGGAGCGGCAGCGAAAAGATCAACCCGCCGGCCACGCCCCGCGCGTACTGGCGCAGCGATTGCGCGACGGTTGGATAATCTCCCTGGCTGCTCATTGTCTCCGGCCGGGCTCGCGTGCTGAACAAGCTTCGGCGTGAATTTTTGTTTTTATTCGCGCGCGCGGACGCGATTAAAAGGAACAACCGCATGCTCGATTCCTTCTCTTTCGACTGGCAAAACGCGGGCACCAACCTGCTCCGCATGGTCGTCGCCTTCGTCCTCGCCTTTCCGCTCGCCTGGGAACGCGAGCGCAACGGACGCAACTTCGGCCTGCGCACCTTCCCGATCGTCGCAGTGGCGAGCTGCGGCTACATGCTGATCGCGCTCCAGACCGACGGCGCCACGGCCGAGAGCGTGACCCGCGCCTTGCAGGGCCTGCTCGGCGGGATGGGCTTCATCGGCGGGGCGCGATCCTGAAAAGCAATGGCCGCGTCCACGGCTTGGCGACCGCGGCCAGCCTCTGGAGCACGGGCGCGATCGGCGCGGCGGTGGCATTTCACCGCCTCGAGATCGCCGTCGCTCTGGCGCCGGCCAATTTCGCCCTCCTCAGCTGGCTGAAGCCGCTGAAGCACGAGGAGGGAGAAACCTGATCCTGCTTGCGCGCGCAGCCACGGCGAAAACCGGCTAGCATCGAATGCGCTCGAATTGCGCTCAGTTATGGCGCAACCTCTTCCTGCCATGAAACGATTTTACTTACTCCGCCTCGCCCTCGCGCTTTTCCTTGCCGGTATTTTTCTCGTCCCGCTCCGCGCGTCAGCAGCCCGGACCGCCGGCGATCCCGGCGGTCACACGAATCGCGGCGTGAAGTACGCGCAGAAAAAGGAGTACGCGAAAGCGATCGAGGAGTTCGACAAGGCGATCAAGCTCCAACCGAAAGATCCGAAGAATTACCGCAATCGCGGGCTCACTTACCGGCTCATGGGTGAGGCGAAGAAGTCGAAAGCCGATTACGACAAAGCGATCTCGCTCAACCCGGAAACGGCCAAGTCGCGGACGGAACGCGCCCGGATGTTGCTCCGCGTGAAGAAGCCGAAAGAGGCACTAAAGGAACTCGACCAGGTGCTCGAAAACGATCGGCGCGACCGGCCGGCGCTGCGCCTGCGCGGCTACATTTACCTCCAGCAAGGTGAATGGAAAAAAGCGATCGCCGATTACGACGTCGCGATCAACACGATTGCCGCGGTCGACGTGGAAGGACGGACCCGCCGCGGTTTTGCCTACCGGAGTTTGAAGCAGTACGACAAGGCGCTGGAAGATTTCGACCAGGTGATCAAGGCCGAGCCGAAGGATGCGGAAGCATATCGCCGCCGCGTCTACGTTTATCGCGCGCTGAAGCAGAACGACAAGGCGATTGCCGATCTCCAGACCATCCTAAAATTGAAGCCGAAGGACGAGGATGCGCAGGCGCAGTTGAAGGCGCTGCAAAAGAAGCCGCCGAAACAAGGCTAGGAACCGGGAAGCCGCCGCCGCGCGTATCCACGAGAGTGAATACGACCCGATTGATTGTCGCAGGCCCCCTCTTCCTTCTCGGTTTGGCTGGAGCGCTCGTGGCCGCGGAGCCCACGCCGCCGCCGTCCGCTCCGCCGGACGAGCGGATTTTGCAGGCGCAGCTTTTCCTCGACGCCTCCGCTTTCAAGCCGGGCGCGATCGATGGAAAGTGGGGCGAGTTCATGCGCAAGGCGCTCACCCGCTACGAGCAGGCGCAGGGAAAGAGCGACGCGCAGTTCGGGGAGAAGCCGCCGGCAAATTTTGAGCTGCCGCTGGACGAAGCGAAACCGGCGGTAATCAGCTACGAGCTTTCGCCTAACGACCAGAAATTCATCGGCCAAGTCCCGGAAAGTCACGCCGCACAGGCGAAGCAGGAGTCGCTGCCCTACGAGAATTTTCTCGAGCTCGTGGGCGAGAAATTCCATGCTCGGCGCGACTTTTTGAAACAGCTCAATCCCGGCTACGACTGGACGAAGGCGAAGCCGGGCGATGCCGTAAAAGTGCCGAACGTGACCGCGCCTTTCGACGTACAGGAAGCGGTCGACCTGAAGGAGCAAACGGAAAAAGCCGAGAAGGCGAACGAGTTAAAAACCGAAGGAGAAAAGCCGCCTAACGAACAGTTCACCATCGACGTTTCGGTCGCAGACAAAATTCTCGAGCTGAAGCAGGATGGGAAACTCGTCGGCAGCTATCCGATCACGCCCGGCTCGAAGTCGTTGCCGGCGCCGATTGGCGAATGGTTCGTGAAGGGCTTTGTCTGGATGCCGACTTTCCGTTGGGACGAAGCGATCCTGCACGGTTCGGAGCGGAGCAACGATTTCTATCAACTCCCCGCCGGGCCGAACGATCCGGTCGGGATTCTCTGGATGGAGCTGAATCACAAAGGCAGCGGTATCCACGGCACGGAGGTGCCCGAGACGATCGGGCGCACCACCAGCCACGGGTGCATTCGACTTTCGAATTGGAACGCGCTCGATCTTGGGAAGAAAGTTCTCCCCGGTGTCCATGTCACGATTCGTTAGGCGCGAGAGGGAAAGAGTGCCGTCGAGGGAAAGAGTGGCGTCATCCCGAGCGAAGCGCAGCGGAGTCGAGGGATCCCGTCGAGTTTCCTGGAAGAGTTCGTGCGAGCTCTTCACGGCAGCGCTACGGGATCCC
>JBPCRH010000126.1:0-5573 GCA_050997075.1 Chthoniobacterales bacterium | reverse complement strand
CGTCGGCGCGACTGGCGCAGTCGGAGTCGAGCTGCTCCGGGTGATGGAACGGCGCGATTTTCCGGTGGCCGACTTGCGGCTCCTGGCTTCGCCGCGCTCGGTCGGCCGAAAAATGGTCTTCCGCGGGCGCGAATATCCGGTCGAGGTGCTCGCGGCCAACTCCTTTGCCGGGATCGATCTCGCTTTTTTCACCGCCGGATCGGGCGCGACCAAACAATTCGCTCCCATCGCGATTGCTGCGGGCGCGGTGGTGATTGATAATTCATCCGCCTTCCGGATGGATCCGGAGGTGCCGCTGGTCATTCCCGAAATCAATCCAGATGACGCCCGGACGCATCGCGGCCTGATCGCGAATCCGAACTGCACGGCGGCGGTGGCTTTGATGGCGCTTTATCCGTTACACCGCGCTTTTGGGCTGCGCCGGGTTTTTGCCTCGAGCTACCAGGCGGTCTCCGGGACCGGCGCGCGCGCGATCGAAGAGCTGAGGCGCCAAGTCGAGGCCAGCGTGCGCGGGGAAAAATCGGTCGCGGAAGTCTATCCGCACCCGATTGCGTTCAACGTCCTCCCGCATGTCGATTCCTTCCTCGAGAATGGCTACACCAAAGAGGAAATGAAGATGCAAAACGAGGGCCGAAAGATCATGCATCTGCCGGATTTCATGGCCTCGGTCACTTGTGTGCGGGTGCCGGTTTATCGCGCGCATTCCGTCGCGATTAGCGCGGAGTTCGAGCGAGCGGTTTCGCTCGATGCCGCCCGGGAAGCCCTGGCCAAGGCGCCGGGTTTGGAACTGGTCGACGAACCACAGGCCAATGGCTATCCGATGCCGCTCGAGGCTGCCGGGAAGGACGAATGCCAGGCCGGCCGACTGCGCCTCGATTGCGCGCTGGAAAACGGACTCGCGCTCTGGGTCGCGGGCGATCAGCTCCTGAAGGGCGCAGCGCTCAACGCCGTCCAGATCGCGGAACTTCTTTAAAATAAAACGGCCCCGGGATCTCTCCCGGGGCCGGTGAGTTTCAGACTCCCTCTTTAGGACTGCTGCGGAGGAGTCTTCTCTGGAGTGGGCTTTTTCTTTTCGCCTTTGCGTTCTTCGCCCTGGCCGCCGCGCCGCTGTTGCTGTTCGCGGCGCTGCTGCGGACGGGCTTGCTCCTGTTGCTGAGAGCGCCGCTCCTGCATCTGGCGCGGAGCGCGTTCCGGACGGTTGGACTGTTGCTCGGCCCGCGAACTGGCACCGGCGTTGTCGTCCGCCGAGGGAACGGGTTGCGCTCTCTCCGCCCGCTGTTCTGGGCGCGACTTGTTGCCCTCGGCAGGGGTATTGTCGGAAGGCTGATTTTCATCCGCTGGTTCCGCCTTCCTGGGGTTGCGTTGGCGGTCGACGCTTTGCGCAGGATCAGATTTGGATTGATCGGGCGCGTTTTGCTCCGCGCGCTGAGCGCGGCGCTCTTCGGCCCGCTTCTGGCGATCAGCTTTCTGCGCGTCGTTCTGGTCGGGCTGGTCGGATTGCTGCGCAGACTCTGGTGGCGCGGCATCGGGAGCCGCGTTATCCCGATTTTCGCCGGCTTGGCCAAGACGGTTCTGGCGTTTTTCCTGGCGATTCTTTTGCGCTTCCGTTTGCTGGGCCGCTTGATCGCCTTTTCCAGCCTGCTGCGCCTGCTCGCGTTGCTGCCGGGCCTGTTCACGCTCCTGCTTTCTCTGTTCGCGCTGTTGCTGCTGGGCCTGCTGGCCTTCCTGCGCCGCATTCTGACCAGGAGCGTTTGCACCCTGGGCGGCTTCCTGGGGTTGCCCGGCCGCGTTTTGATCGGCGCTCTGCTCGGCACCGGCGATTGCTTCGCGCTTCCGGCCTTTCTGCGGCTGGAAATCGGGCGCCTTGATGTTCTTGGGATCGCCTTTCTTCATTTCCGCTTCCACCTGCTGGCGATTGTTGATGCCCTTCCAGCCAGTTTCAACGGTCGGTTTTTCCACTTTCGCTTTCACCTGTTTCGGCGCGAATTTCTGCTGCGACTTCTGGATTGTCGGCGCCATAACGGTCAATTGATTGCCGCTGACGCGATTGAAGTTTCCCTTGCGGCCCTGGGCGAGATTGCCCCCCATGGTCGTCTCCCGCTGAATGGTCAGACGTTGAATCGGCCGGGTGGAAAACTGATTCACCCGGTTGTAGTCCGGACCATAGTTATAAACGACCGAGTTATTGTAGGTGATGTTAGTCACATTAACCGTCCGATTAATAATCGTGACGTTGCGCGACGGCGCCAGGATCCGATCCCGCAAAACCGGCTCGCCAATGTAGCGAATGTCCACGAAGTTGTAATACAGAGGTCCGATACCGAACTCGACGTCTACCTGACCAGTAATAGCGCGGCCTTCATAGACGCGATTAACAGTCGGCGGCAGCGGTGCCCAGCCGACATAGTCACCGCCGGTTCGCCAGGACACCCAGGCCGGACCCCACTCATAACCAGGTACCCAGACCCAGCCGTAGCTATCGAGATCCGCCCAACGGCCATAGTGATAAGTGGCCCAGCCGAAGTCCTCGTAGGAAACCCAAGTCCATCCCAGGTCAGTGTAAGCCCAATATCCATCGGAGTAAGGGCGCCAATGAGCGTTGCTTACCGCCACGCTCGGCTGGAAGCAGTAACCGTAATCGGCCACCTCTATCCAACTCCCCTGCGATGAGAGGTTGTCGTAAAACAAGTTAAGTGAGACCTCGGGATCTGCCTGCGCCCGCGGCGCGAGCGGCAGTAGGAAACCGAGCATCGTTAGTGCGAGTAAGATTCGTTTCATGAAGTTTGGTTGATGTGCAGAGTTGGACTAGATGAGCCTAGTTCTTATTCACACATTCGAACCTCGCCTCCTTGGTGCGCGTTTTCCGCGTGGCGTTAACGCACCTTAGCGTGGCTTAACGACCACAAACGATCGGCTGCGTTGCCGGCAGACCGAGAGCACCTGCGGTTGGCTCGGATCGAGCGACTGCAGCGCCTGCTCGTAATCCTGCACGGAAGTTATCGGCTCCTGGTTGATCGCCTCAATCACGTCCCCGGCCCGCAATTGTCCACCCGCCAATGCCGCGCCCACCTGCGAGATCGCCACTCCGCGCACCCCAGGCGGCACTCCCAGCTGCTGCGCGAGTTCCGGGGTCAACTCCCGAACTTCCACTGAATCGAGCACGCCCCCGTTTCCATTCGGCTGAGCCGACTGGTCGGGCTGGCCTGGTTGATCGGTATCCGGCTCGTTAGGCGAAATCGGCGGCACCTGACGTCCGTTTCCATCCCGCGGCAATGCGCGCGCAAGTTGATAATTCGCCGGCTGCTCCTTGATCTTCGCCTCGAGGGTCACCGGCTTGCCGCCGCGCGCGACCTGCACCTCGACCTTTTTGTCGAGCTCCACCTGCGACACGAGCCGGCGCAATTCCGCAATGTTATGCACTTCGCGCCCGTCGAATTTTTGAATGATGTCGCCCTTCTCGATCTTCGCTTCCGCCGCGGGCGAATCCGGGAGCACTGCCACCACCGGAACGCCCGAGCCGTCGGGCGCGCTGATCTGCCCCGGGGGAAGCCCCGTCGTTTCGATTCCAAGATAACCGCGAATGATTCGTCCCTTTTGCAACAGGCTCTCGAGCGCCATCTTCACCGTGTTGGACGGAATCGCGAAACCAATCCCCTGCGACCCGCCGCTCCGCGAAATGATCGCGGTGTTAATACCAACCACCTCGCCGCTCAAGTTAATCAACGGCCCACCGCTATTTCCGGGATTGATCGCCGCATTCGTTTGCAGGTAATCGCCAAACCCGTCGACGCGATTCGGTCGTCCTTTCGAGCTGATAATTCCGTCGGTCACCGTCTCGTCGAAGCCAAACGGATTGCCGACCGCGAGGACAAAATCACCCGCCTGGACCGCGTCGGAATCGCCCAGCTTGAGCGGCTGCAGTCCGGGTTCGTCCACTTTCAGAACCGCAAGATCGAGTTCCTTGTCGGCGCCTATCAGGCGCGCTTTTTTCGTCCGGCCATCGCTCAGGACGACTTCGATTTCGTCCACCTGATCGACCACGTGATTATTCGTAATAATATGGCCTTCCTTCGTTACGATGACGCCGGAGCCGAGGGAATTCTGAACGAGAGCTTCCTCCGCCGAGCCGCGAAACTGACGATAATTGCCCCGGAAAAAATCGAAGGGATCGAGGCCATACTGCGGCCGCTGGACCCGTTTCGAAGTCTTCACGCTGACGACCGATGGAATGACCCCGGCGACCAGCTTCCGGCGTTCGTTACTCAGCGAGGCAAGGCTCGCGACCGCTTTGGGATCGACCGCAGGATTCTGCGCCAGAGTGTATTTTTCCGGGGTCGTCCGGTCCGTTAGGTTGGGTCGACCGTGACGTAATTGATAGTCGTAAAGCAATGAAACGCCGGCGCTTAGGACGAGCACCAACAAAAGAAATTTGAATAGATTTTTCATCAACTGACGTGGGAGAAGGTTTTTCCCACTTCTTCGACAACCAAATGCCGGAAACGTTGATTCTCCGGTCTGGCCAGGAGCGGGTCGTCTCGGAAGATCGCGGCTGCTGCGGTCCGCGCCAGCTGCATTAATTGGGCGTCGCGGCGCAAATTCCCGAGCTTCAGCTCGGGCAACCCGCTTTGGGCCGTTCCGAGCAGATCGCCCGGGCCGCGCAAGGCCCAATCGGCCTCCGCCACTTCGAAGCCGTTGCTTGTTTTCTCCAACACCGCGAGCTTCGCCACTGTCTCCTCCGACGGGTGCGAGCGGAGCAGGATGCAATACGATTTGTGTGCGCCGCGCCCTATCCGTCCGCGCAGCTGATGCAACTGCGCCAGCCCGAACCGCTCCGCGTTCTCAATCAGCATGACGGTCGCGTTTGCCACATCGACGCCGACTTCGATGACAGTTGTGCTGACCAGAACACTCGTTAGGCCACGACGAAAGCGGTCCATGATCCCCTGTTTTTCCGGGGCCGGGATACGCCCGTGGAGCAGCTCGCAGGTAAAGGGCGTGAGACGCTCGTGCCATTTCTCAAACTCCGCGCTCGCCGCTTTCGCCTCCAGTTTCTCGCTCTCGTCGATCAGCGGATAAACGATGTAGGCCTGCCGCCCGGCTTCGAGTTCGCGGCGCAGAAACGCCAGCACATCCGGCAATTTTTCCTCATCGCGCGCCGCCGTCACGATTCGGCCGCGGTCCGCCGGCATTTCGTCGATCGTCGAGACATCGAGATCGCCGTAGAGACTCATCGTGAGGGTGCGCGGAATCGGCGTCGCCGTCATCACGAGGACGTCTGGAGCCGGGTCGTCATTCGTTAGGCGGGCGCGCTGCGCGACGCCGAACTTGTGCTGCTCATCGATCACGACGATTCCCGGATTCTCCAAACCCTCCGGCTCAAACAACAGGGCATGCGTGCCGACAAATATCTGCGGACGGTCGTCCGCCAACTCCGGGGAGCACAGGCCGCTGGCCTGTTCCGTCCGGCGGCTCGCCGGGCGGTCGTGACGCGCAGCGTCCTCGGCGAGCGCACAACCCTGCCACCAAACGTAAGGATAAGCTTCGTTCGGACCAACGACCCCCGCGTCCCAAGG
>JBPCRH010000071.1:0-3007 GCA_050997075.1 Chthoniobacterales bacterium | reverse complement strand
CCGCGAGATCGGGGTCACGCTGGCATGCTTGCGCCGTTACGCCGAAGCCGATGCGGCCTTTGCTCGATCGATCGCTTTGTCTCCGGAAAACGCCTATGCCTATGTCTATCGCGCTGGAGCCTTGCAGCTAAGCGGCGATATGGAAGCTGCGCGCCAAACGTTGGCAGCCGTTCCGGCGGAGCTCGATCCGCAAGGCGCGGTCTCTTTGCAACGATGCTACCTGGCGATGGCGATGCGACAACCGGATGCGGCGCTCGCCGTCCTGGCGAAGGCGCCGGCCTGGCTGAACACCGCCACGGACGGCCTTCTGATGCCAGCGACGCTGTGGCGTGGGCAGGCACTGGCCGCGAAAGGTGAAAAGGAAGCGGCGCGCGACGCCTTTCTCGAAGCGAAGCAGGCCATGGAGGAAAAACGCCGCGCCTCCGGCGAATCGGCTGGCACGGAGAGCTATCTCGCGCTCGCCTATGCTGGCTTGGGAGAAAAGGACGCGGCCTTGCAAGCGGCCCGCCGCGCGACCGAGTTACTGCCGATGTCGCAGGATGTTTTGAGTGGCGCTTGGTACCTCTACCAGCTGGCCGGGGTCGAAGCGGAGTTCGGCGAGACCGAGTCCGCCATCAATCACATCGAACAGTTGCTGGCCGCGCCGGCAGGCTTCTACATCTCCGACGCTTCGCTGCGCACCGACCCAGTTTGGGATCCCATTCGCAACGATCCGCGCTTCCAAAAGTTACTCACGACCAAGGTGCCGTGAACCCGCGTGGCTTCCTCGCCGAGCTGAAGCGGCGCAACGTTTATAAGGTGGCAATCGCCTAGCGTTGGTCGGCTGGCTGGTAATCCAGGTCGCGACGCAGTTCGTTCTTTTTTTGAGGTGCCGAACTGGGCGTTGCGAGTCGTGGTCTTGGCCATCGTGGTCGGATTTGCGATCGCGCCAACGCCTTCTTCGCTTCCGGTATTCAGGATGCGATCCTTACCCGACAGGCGAAGATCGGCGATCCCAAGGTCATCTCGCGCACTTCGACCAAGCACTACGCGAGCCGCCCGGACAACCTGAAACAGATCGCCGCCGAGCTGGGCGTGGCGACGATCTTGGAAGGCCCCGTGCAGAAAGCCGGCAATCAGGTTTTGATCAATGTGCAATTAATCGAAAAGCGCTCATTACCGGCGGTGACTCCGAGATGTGGGTTGCGCCGCCGCGATCGCCTTCACCCGCGAGGGCGCGGATGTGGCATCAATTATTTCCCCACGGAAGAACCCGACGCGAAAGAAGTGGTCGAGTTGATCAGGGCGGAAGGCCGAAAAGCCATCGCGCTCCCCGGCGACCAGCGCGACGAGGCGTTTTGCAAAAAGCTCGTCGCCGACGCCGTCGCGAAACTCGGCGGGCTCGACCTCCTGGTCTGCAACGCCGCACGGCAGCAGCAGTGCAGCTCGATTCTCGAGCTCTCGAGCGAAGATTTCGACGCCACGATGAAGACCAACATTTACGCACCGTTTTGGATGATCAAAGCCGCGCTCCCGCACCTGGAGCCGGGCTCGTGCATCATCGCGACCACGTCCGAGCAGGCGATGGAGCCGTCGGCCGATCTTTACGACTACGCGCAAACGAAAGCCGCGACGACCAATTACGTCCGTTCGCTCGCGAAACAGCTCGCCGCAAAAGGCATTCGCGTGAACGGCGTCGCGCCCGATCCCATCTGGACACCGCTCCAGGTCAGCGGCGGCGCGACGATGGAGAAACTCCAGCAGTTCGGCAGCCAGACTCCGACGAAGCGTCCGGGCCAACCGGCGGAGCTCGCTTCCATTTACGTCCAGCTCGCCGCGAACGACGCGAGCTACACCACGGGACAGGTCTACGGCGCGATGGGCGGCGGCGGAATCCCTTAGGTGAGGAACTAAACGCGACGCGCGAGCCGCGCGACGACTGCGATCAACTCGGCCGGCTCGACCGGTTTCGCGATGTGCATGTCGAACCCGGCGAGCATCGCGCGCTGCCGATCCTCGGAGCGGGCGAAGGCGGTGAGGGCGATCGCGGGCGATTTGCCGCCCTCGTCGTCTCCGAGTTTCCGAACGGCGCGAATGAACTGGTAACCATCCATCCCCGGCATGCCGATGTCGGAGATGATGACGTCAATTTTTTGGCGCTTGAGCGCGGCGAAGCCTTCCTCGGCGGACGAGGCCCCGGTCACGATCGCGGCGCATTCCTCGAGGATTCGCTTCACGAGAGCGCGGGAATCGCGCTCGTCGTCGACCACTAAAATTTGCGCGCCATCGAGCGCGGGCGGGCACTCCATCGGATGCCCCGAAGGCGTGCGCGGGTGCGCGCGTGGCGCGGCCGAGTGGGCCTCATGCTGATGCGCAATCGCGAGCGGCAGATGCACCGAGAATGTGGCGCCACGGTTCTCGCCTGGGCTCGCCGCGCGCACGTCGCCACCGTGCATTTCGGCGAGATGTTTCACGATCGCGAGACCAAGACCAAGACCGCCGTAACGACGCGTCGTGGTCGCGTCCGCCTGGCGAAAACGCTCGAAGACATGCGGTAAAAACTCCGGCCTGATTCCCGCGCCGGTGTCGCTGACCACGATCTCGAGATGCGAATTTACCAGCTTCAGAATGATCTGCACGCGGCCTTCCTTCGGAGTGAATTTGATCGCTTTGGAAAGCAGGTTCCACACGATCTGCTGGAGCTGGGAGGGGTCGCCCATGACCGGGCCGGCGAGCGGTTCGACCACTTTCTGGATGCGAATTCCTTTCGCTTCCGCCGCGGGCGCGACCGAGGCGACGGCGGCATCGATCACTTCCGGGAGATCGACCGGCTGCACGTTCAGCCGCACCTTGCCGGAGATGATTCGGCTCATGTCGAGCAGGTCCTCGATCAGCTGCGCCTGCACGCGTGCGTTGCGCTCGATCACCTTCAAGCCTTCCGCAAGGTCTTCCGGACTCGGCTGGCCGTCGCTGCCGAGGAGATGCGACCAACCGACGATCGCGTTCAAGGGCGTGCGCAGCTCGTGGG
>JBPCRH010000309.1:0-3353 GCA_050997075.1 Chthoniobacterales bacterium | reverse complement strand
AGATCAGGAGGAGGAGGAGGACGTCGACGAGCGGCGCAAGCTGGATGCCGGGATGTTGCGGGGCGGTGCGACTGCGGAAATTCATCTGGGCAAAAATTCCGGGGCGAAACGCAAAACCTTCGACGCCTCGCGACGCCTAAAATTCATCCTCGAGCAGAACCGCCGCGCGCTCGGAGCGGCGAGGAGTGTGCTGGAGCGAAAGGAGCGCGATGATGTGCGTGGAGGCCGACTCGAGATCGGAGATGAGCGCCTGCGCGCGCCCGCGAAAGAAGGCGTAAAAGATCATCGCGGTGATGCCGATGCTGATGCCGCCGCAGGTGTTGATAAGCGCTTCGCTGATCCCTTTCGAGAGCGGCGTGTAGCGCGACGGTCCGAGCTCGGACCCGAGGGCGCCGAAGGAATGGATGATTCCAAGAACCGTTCCGAAAAGTCCGACGAGCGGCCCGATCGTGGCGATATCGGCGAGATAGGCGACGCGGTTGTGGAGCTTGGTCGCGACCCGGGTGCCTTCCGTTTCCGCGATCTCGCGCGCCTGCGCGAAATCGGCGGTCGGATTTTTCGTCATGAAATCGAGCGTCTTCTGGACGACGCGGGCGATCGCTTCGCCGTGGCGATTCGAGACCGCGAGGAGACCGAGGTAATCGCGTTTGCGCAGGAGCGCGTCGGCCGTGGCCATGTAACCGCTCGTGACGATGGCGCCGCGCCGAATGGTCAGGAGATAGACCACGATCATGGTCACGGAAACGATCGACAGGATGAGGAGGAGAATGATCACCGGCCCGGCCGCGAACATCGCTTCGAGAATGTTCGTGGTCCGCGGGAGGATGGGTTGATCGGGCGGCGCGGCCTGCGCGAAGCCGGACGCGGCACTCGCAAAAAGGACGAGCAGTGAAAGGAAACGTTTCATGCTCACTTGCGGTTTATCATAGGCGCGAGGTCTGACGATGCAAACTCACCGGAGCAGAGACAGCGGTGGCAGGTGGGGCGTTCAACTGTGGGCGGGCCGGAGATTGATCCGGGCGCTTCAATTGAAGCGTCTACAGCCCGAGCGTGAGCGTCCTGTGCGATCGGCCTCGCCTGTAGACGTCTCCCTCTGGGAGGCGCGGGGGAAACCGTCGCGTTCACCGTCTCCGCACGAACAGGGTATAGACACGGCCTGCACGATTGAGGTGCAGCGCAGCATCGAAGTCGCCCGCAGAGATGGTAAGGCACAGTGGGTCGCGCGTTTGCGGCCGACACGGCCGCCTCTACACCATCGCTGGCGCAGCAGCTTTTACAGCCTCCGCACGCGCAGGATATGCGCGGGCTGCACGCTGGGGTGGAGCGCGATGTAATTGCGCCGGCCGTGCCAGAGGTAACGCTCGCCGCTGAGCAGATCCTGCACTTCGTAACTCTCGCCGCCGAGCTCGCCGAAATCTTCCATCGGTGCGTGCACGAACGCCGACTGCATGTGCTCCGGGTCGAGGTTCACCGCGATGAGGATGATGCTGTCGCGCGCCGGCGTCATCTTGCTGTAGAAGAGGATCTGATCGTTCTCCGCGAAGTGGAACCGGAGGTTGTCATAGAGTTGAAGCGCGCGGTGGTCGCGCCGGATTTGGTTCAGCTTTGTGAGCAGCGGCTTGATGTTGCCCGCGGCGTTCCAGTCGCGTTCCTTGAGCTGATATTTCTCGGAGTCGAGATACTCTTCGCGGCCCGGGAGGGCGGCGTTTTCGCAGAGCTCGAAGCCACTGTAGATGCCGTAAACGCTCGACAACGTCGCCGCCAAAACCGCCCGGATCGCGAACATCCCGCGTCCGCCGGTCTGGAGATGGAGCGGTAAAATATCGGGCGTGTTCGGGAAAAGATTGCCCCGGAAATATTCGCTCATCTCCGTCTGCGTGAGCTCGGTGAAATACTCGACCAGCTCCTTCTTTTCCGTCCGCCAAGTGAAGTAGGTGTAGCTCTGAGTGAAACCGGCCTTGGCCAGCGCCTTCATCATCTTCGGCTTCGTAAAAGCTTCCGCGAGGAAGATCACGTCGGGAAATTTCTCGCGCACGCCGTTGATCATGTATTCCCAGAACGCGACCGGCTTGGTGTGCGGGTTATCGACCCGGATGATGCGGACCCCGTGCTCGGCCCAGAAGAGGATGATGCTTTTCATCTCCGCCCAGAGCGCCTGCCAATCGGGGCAATGGAAGTTCAGCGGATAGATGTCCTCATATTTTTTCGGCGGGTTCTCGGCGTATTTGATCGAGCCGTCCGGGCGTTTGTAGAACCAGTCGGGGTGCTCCGCGACGTAGGGGTGATCGGGCGAACAGTTGATCGCGAAATCGAGCGCGATCTCCATCCCGCGGCTCCGGATTTCCTGCTCCAGCCAGGCGAAATCCGCGAGCGTGCCTAACGATGGCTCGATGTCCATGTGCCCGCCGCCATTAGGCAATTTGAGATTGCGATTGCCGATCGCGTAGGGAACGCCCGGCTCGCCCGGCTCGCAGGTGACGGAGTTGTTTGCGCCCTTGCGATTGGTCATGCCAATCGGATGGATCGGCGGGAAGTAAATGACGTTGAAACCCATCGCCTTCGCGTCGTCGACTCGCGGGAGGCAATCGCGAAAAGTCGAGCCGCGCTCGGACAAGCCTTCGGCGGAGCGGGGGAAAAATTCATACCAGGCCGCGGTGCGCGCAGCCACGCGATCGACGATCACGCGCGGCGGCGGCGTGTATTGCGTTGCGCCCGCGCGCGGGGCGTAGGTCGCCATGAGAACGGTCAGTTCGCCGGAGTGCGCGATTTTGTTTACGTCGGCGTTTTCACCGGTGCGCATCTGCTCGGCGAACTCGCGCAGCCGTTGCGCATCGGCGCCGCGGGCGCGCTCTTCGGCGCTCTGGAGAAGCGCGGCGCCCTCGAGTTTTTCGCTGTCGAGATTGGGAATACCGGCTCCGAATTTCGCCTCAAACTCGTGCTGCCAGCCGGCAAAAAGATCGGTCCAGGCCTCGACCGTGTATTCGTAGGTCGCGTTTTCGTAGAGGGAACAAACGCCGCGCCAGCGATCGTTATCGACGTGTTGCATGGCGGTCTCGTGCCATTCCGGCGCGCCGACGACGCGCCATTTCAGGACGGCGGCGACCACATCGTGCCCATCCTTGAAAACATCCGCTGCCACGACCACGTCCTCGCCCACGACCCGCTTAATCGGATAACGCCCGCCATCGATGAGCGGGCGGAGATTTTCGATGACGGCGGCGGGGAATTGGCTGGGCATTCGCCAATCAACAGAAATTCGCCGGAGACGAAAGCAGAAGATTGGAGGGCGGAGCTCCTGCGACGCCGCGGTCTCGCAGAAGCTCGACCCTCCGGCAGAAGTTGTAGGGTGGGCC
>JBPCRH010000245.1:0-7905 GCA_050997075.1 Chthoniobacterales bacterium | reverse complement strand
CTCCTGCACCGTTATCTCGACAGTTTGCCGGTCAACCAAGGCGGCGGGTTCGAGGCGGTGGATTTTGCCTAACGACGAAGCCGGCGTGGCATCGCGGACAAAGCGGACTCGCCGGCTCCGACTCGTGATCGCCTACGACGGCTCGGGCTTCCGCGGATGGCAAAGCCAGGCGCACGGCGCCACGGTGCAGGATTGCCTCGAGCAGGCGTTCGCGAGCGTGGCAGGAGAGAGAATTCGCGTGCACGGCGCGGGGCGAACCGACTCCGGCGTTCATGCGCTCGGCCAGTGCGCGCATGCCGACGTGCCCGCGGGCCGGTTGACCGCGGCGACTTGGTTGAAGGCACTAAACGCCTTGCTCCCTCCGCAGGTGCGGGTGCTGAAAGGGCGGTTTGTCGCCGCGACATTTCATGCGCGCTTCGAAGCGCGCGGGAAGGTCTATCGCTACCGCCTCACCACCACGCCGGTCCTCTCTCCCTTCGAGCGCGGGCGCGCCTGGCATGTGATGAAGCAACTCGATGAAGTAAAGTTGCGCGCGGCTGCGGCGCTCTTCGTGGGGAAACACGACTTCGCCGGCTTCACCGCCAATCGCGGGCAGCCACCCACCTCGACGACGCGGACGATTCACCGAATCCGCGTGCGCCACACCGCCGCGCTCACCACGATCGACTTCGCTGGGGACGGCTTTCTCTACAAGATGGTGCGTCTCCTGACCGGAGCAATCGTGCGTTGTGCCACCGGCAGTGAAAGCCTGAACCAAATAAAACAGCGGCTTGATTACCCGAGTGAAAACGGCACGCGTTTGGTGGCGCCGGCGGAGGGGTTGACCCTGGTGAGAGTCCGCTACTGAGCGAGCGGTTCGCTGCGCCTTCAATCCCTGGCGATTCGCGGTTCCGTCCTGGCCGAGAGCCGCCGCGGCGTATTTCCGAGCAAATTATAGTGGTTAGACTCAGGGTGGCAATTAAACTGCTCTATGCCGAGTCGATATGGCCACGGTCACCGCGTCGTCCGCTCCTGCCCGACCCAAGCGTCAGGGATTTTCCTTCCGCTCCGTCGAGTGGCTGCTCAGCCCCGAGCACTTTAATTTTAAGCTGCTCTTGGGTAGTGCGGTCGGCGTCCTCGTTATTCTCGTCCTCGCTGTCACCTGCTTCGTGGTCACCTTCCAGACCCAGCACCAGGCGACTTTCCGCGCGCACACCATTCAGGTGATGCGACTCAGCAGTGTGGTCGAGAACGACATCGCCGCGCTCGAGAACGCGTACCGCGGCTACCTCCTGACCCACGCCCCGGCGTACCTGGAAAATTTCGAGCGGCGGAGAGACCTCTTTTACCGCCACACGGAGGAGATGATCGGAGTGGTTTCGGTCGATTCGTTTCAGAGAAAACGCATCCTAAAAATGCGTGAAATCGTCAACAACTGGTTCAACATTGAGTTTTTGCGCATCGGCGTAGACGGCTTTTCCATCCCCGCCGGTCCCGGGGAAGCCAAAGCCGCCCTCGGCGCCACGCTTCTCGATGAAGCGCGCGACATTCTCCAGTCCGTCCAGCGGGAGGAGCAGATCGTTCTGAACCAGCGGATGCGCGAACAGGAATGGGCGGTGCAATCGACCCAGGTGCTCGACTTTATCCCGCGCCTCGAACGTGCCGCCTACGAAATGCAGAAAGAGAAACGCGGTTACGTCCTCACGGGGGACTCCGCTTTCATCGAATCCTACAAACGCGCGACGGCCAACTTCTACACCGTCCATGGTCACCTTTCCGTGCTCGTGGCCAATGCCCCGGCTCAGATCGAAGAGCTCAACCGCATCCGCACCGGACTCGAAAGCTGGATCGTGAAGTGCGCGGTCCCCGACATCGAGATCCGGCGGTCCGGTGGAAGCCCGTCGGACGCGAGCCGATCCGAAGGCGAAGAAATTATGAGCGGAGTGCGGACGGCGCTGGATAAGTTCACCAAGGAACAGATGGAAATCTACGAGGTCCGCTCCGCCGCCGCGGCCCATGAGCGGATCCTGACCACGACCGGGATCGATCTCCTCTGCGCCCTCGTGGCCGCGCTCATGATCGCCTCGAGCTGCTACAGCTTCATTCTGTGCCGGCGCCAATTTTCCAAGCTGGAGAGCGCAGACATCCGGATCCGTTCAGTCATCGACAACATCCTCGACGGCATGATCACAGTCGACGCCCAGGGCGCGATCTGCTCGATGAACCCGGCCGCTCGGCGCATGTTCGACTACACCGAGGATGCTTTTCAAGGCACCAACTTCGCCCGGCTCATCCCGAAATGCTTCAGCCGCGAAATCGCGGGCGAGGTCTCCCTCTGTGAATGGGAAGAACTGGCCAGGCGGACTGGCAGCATCACCCTCGCCCTCGCCCTCTCGCGTCGGGGCGTCTCGTTTCCGGTGGAACTTTCCCTGAGCGAGATGGTGGTCGATCGCCAGCAATTTTATGTCGCCATGATTCGCGACGTGACCGAGCGCAAACGTTTCGAGGAAGAGCTCGCGGCCGAGCGTAACAGTCTCGCCGTTACCCTCGGCTCGATCGGTGATGGGGTCATCACGACCGATGCCAAGGCCCGCATCGTCATCACCAACGCCGCCTGCGAGGCGCTCACTGGCTGGAGCGCGGCCGAGGCGACCGGGCAGAAATTGCAGACGGTTTTCAGCATCGAGGACGAACGCGCGCCCTCGAAGCGCAAGTCGCAGCAGAATGGTTTTTATCACAGCGCGGCGGAAGCGGTCCTCCTCGGCACGCCCGAGCGGAGCACGCTCACGGCGCGCGACGGGAGCAAACGCATCATCGAGCAGGTGGCCGCGCCGATTTACGACAGCCGCAAGGCACTAACCGGGGTGGTGCTCGTCTTCCGCGACATCACCCATCGCCTGCGCGACGAAGCGGAACGGCGCAAGGCCGAAAGTCTCGAGCAGCTCGGCCTCCTCGCGGGCGGTATCGCGCATGATTTCAACAACCTCCTCACCGCCATCATCGGCAACATCTCCTTGATCTCGCTCCTCCTTCCGCCCGACGACGAACTCGGGGCGCGCCTGAAAGACGCGCAGAATGCTTCCAACCGCGCCCGCGATCTTGCTCAGCAACTGCTCACTTTCGCCCGCGGCGGGGCGCCGATAAAGCAGACGGCCTCGGCCGCGAAGTTGATCGAGGACACGGTCAGCTTTTCCCTCCGTGGAGCGCAGAGCGGCAGTGAAGTCACGATCGCGCCCGATCTCTGGCCGGCAGAATTCGATTCCGGTCAGATCAGCCAGGTCATCGCCAACCTCGTGGTCAATGCCGACCAGGCCATGCCTGCAGGCGGCACTCTGCGGGTGAGCTGCGACAACTTTGTCGGCGCCGCCGGCATGCCGAACTTGCCGCACAATCTCAAGCCGGGCGAATACATTCGGATCAAAGTCTGCGACGAAGGCACCGGCATTCCCGAGCGCTGCCTCAAGAGTATCTTCGATCCCTATTTCACGACCAAGGCAAAGGGGAACGGTCTCGGCCTTGCGACCACTTATTCGATCGTGAAAAACCACGGCGGCCTCATCACGGTCGAGTCCGAATTGCAGCGCGGGTCCACTTTCACCGTTTATCTCCCGGCCTCCCCAGTCGAGACCTGCTTTGTTCCGCTCGCGCCTTCTCCGGTCGTTGAGGAAAAGAAAAAAGCCGAAGAGATCCGCGGCAGCGGACGAGTGCTCATCGTCGACGACGAGGAAGCGATCCGCATGCTGGTTGATTTCACGCTCAGCCGTCTCGGCTACGAAGTGGCCCAAGCCGACACCGCCTTCAAAGGCATCGACCTTTACCGCCAGGCTCTGCACGCCGGCCGCCGTTTCGATCTCGTCATTCTCGATCTCACGCTCCCCGGTGGCATGGGCGGGAAAGACGCGCTCAAGGCTTTGCTCGAGATCGACCCGATGGTGAATGCGATCGTCTCCAGCGGTTACGCCACCGATGCGACGATGAGCCGTTATGAAGATCTCGGCTTCCGCGGCGTGATCGCAAAACCGTACGAGGCCGCGGCTCTCGGCCGCAAGGTCCACGAAACGATCGAATCCGGTCGGCTCGCCTCGGAGTCGGTCTACGAACTCCAGCACGCCTGCTAAGTCTTCCGCTTGCGCCCGCGCTCTGCTCCCATAGCTTGAGTGCGGAATGACCACCGCCACCGCACCCGCCGAGTCGAGACCTGTCCCGGCCGCCTACGATTCCAAGATCGAAGGCAACGTCATCTTCACCCGGCTCGATGCCGCGATGAACTGGATGCGCAAAAACTCGCTCTGGCCTATGCCGATGGGGCTGGCTTGCTGCGCGATCGAACTTATGGCGACCGCCTCGGCGCGCTTCGATATCGCGCGCTTCGGGGCCGAGGTGATGCGCTTCTCCCCCCGCCAGTGTGATGTCATGATCGTGGCCGGGACCGTGACCTACAAAATGGCTCTCGCGGTGAAGCGAATCTACGAGCAAATGCCCGAGCCGAAGTGGGTCATCGCGATGGGCGCGTGCGCCTCGAGCGGCGGGATGTATCGCTCTTACGCTGTTCTCCAGGGAATCGATCAGCTTCTGCCGGTTGACGTTTACGTCTCCGGTTGCCCGCCGCGTCCTGAGGCATTGATTGAAGGACTAATGAAGTTACAGGACAAGATTGCGGGCGAGCGTTCCTTCACCTCGCAAAAGCGCGGCTTGGTAGATAAGATCGAGTCCTATTCCTAACTCCGGTTGCTTCTTCCGATTATCAGTCATGCGAAGCGCAAATCCCCACTGTTTTTTTAATGTCACTGAGCAAAGCGAAGAATCTCTGACTATGTCACGCAAGCAGGCAGCCCAAGCCCAGGGAAAAAGTCAGAGGTCCTTCGTTCCTCAGGATGACATGGCGGTTGTTGGCTTTCGAGCTGCGATCAAGGCACCCATCACCCTTCACCCCTTACTCATCACCATAACCATTACTCGTTAGTCGTTAGTCGTTAGTCGTTAGTCGTTAGTCGTTAACAATCACTGGTCACCAGCCACTCATCACTTTCCACAATGACCGGTCCCGAACTCCTCACCTCTCTCTCTCAGCTCTTCGGGAAGAAGATCCAGGAACGCATCGAGTTTCGTGGCGAGACCACCTTTGTCATCGACGCGCGCGATCTCCGCGAGGTCGCCCAGTTCTGCAAGGAAGAGTTATCCTTCGATTACCTGCTCGACATCGCGAGCGTCGATAACTTCGGGGAAGAGCCGCGCTTTGAGATCGTCTACGAGCTTTACTCCATGACCCTCGCGGTGCACCTGCGGCTAAAGGTCCGCGTCTCCGAGGATCAGCCGGCGGTCGACACCCTCTCCGATCTCTGGCCAACGGCGAATTGGCACGAGCGCGAGATCTGGGACATGATGGGTCTGCGTTTCAATAACCACCCCGACCTCCGCCGCATCCTCATGTGGGAAGGCTATCCCTACTTCCCGTTGCGCAAGGAATTCCCGCTCGAAGGCAAGCCGAGCGACATGCCGGATGTCGCTTTTACCTCCGCCGCACCGATGGAGGGCGGGCCGTTCGTGACTCAACCCAGCACCGCCACAGTGAAAGATCGCGAACCGCGCGCGCGCCGTCCGCTCTGAGATTTTTGACGTTTTCCGGAAGCGGCGGCGCGAGGTTTTCAGACAAAAGACCGGCACGGGAAACGCTCTTTACCGTTCCGCCCCTGTTTGCTAAACTCGACCACCGACCATGCGAAGGCTTTCCCTTTTCCTGTTAGCCTTCGCCTTCTTCTCCGGAGGTTGCGCCTACGAGGGCACGATCGTGCGCAAATTAGTGCGACCCTTGCCGTTCAGTTATTCGTTGGCGCTCGATGCGATTTACGACTTCGAGTTGCGCGGGAGCGATGGGCAGTTGCATCGGCAGATGGTTCCGGCTGCCGTCTTCGCAAACTACGAGGTGGGCGATTATTTCAGCGAATTTCAGCCGCCGGCGCGCGTCGAGCGGGCTCCGTTCATGCCGGATTTCTGGCCCCCGGCGCGACCTTTGGAAGATCAGGGCACGCGTTACCCGATGCAGGTCCCACTTCCGCCGGACCCCGCTTCACGCTGACTCCTAGAGAACGGCGTCCAGTAATTGCCGCAAAACTTCGGCCGCCGTCGCACCGGAGCTGAGCACTTCTCCGTGACTTAACGGGCTTCCACTCAAGCCGGCGGCACAGTTCGTTAGGCAAGAAAAACCGGCCACCTCCAGCCCGAGCGCGCGTGCCTGGATCGCCTCGCAGATCGTGGACATGCCCACCGCATCCGCGCCCAGCGCGCGGAGCATTTTTACTTCCGCGGGCGTCTCGTATTGCGGTCCCCGCACGCCCGCATAGACGCCTTCGTGCAGCGTGATGTTTTTCGTTTTCGCGACGGCGGCAAACTCGGCTCGCCAGCCCGGCGAATAGGCGCCGGTCATGTCGATGAAACCCTCGCCGCCGGAAAGTGGCGACGCGCCGCTGAGGTTCAGGTGATCGGTTAGCATCATCCACGACCCGAGAGAAAATTCCGGATTCACCGCGCCAGCGGCGTTCGTGAGGATGAGGCGTTGAATACCCGCGCGCGCGAGAAAGCGCACGCCCGCTGTGATCTCCCGCGCGCTGTAGCCTTCGTAGAGATGGACGCGCCCCTGCGCGAAGATGACGCGCGATTTCCCGAGCCCGCCGAAGACAAACCGACCGACGTGTCCTTTCACGCTCGAGCGCGGGAGATCGGTGATTTCCTGGTAGGGAATCGTCTGCTCAAACGGCGGGTTCTTGACCAG
Organism: Chthoniobacterales bacterium; assembly: GCA_050997075.1. Classification (GTDB taxonomy): domain Bacteria; phylum Verrucomicrobiota; class Verrucomicrobiia; order Chthoniobacterales; family UBA10450; genus Palsa-1392. The sequence goes on along the minus strand of JBPCRH010000245.1, from coordinate 1,157 downwards.
CGAGCTGAGCCCCGAGCCGAGGACGATGGCGATCTCCGCGCCGTACTCGCGCACCCGCTCGACCCCGAAAGCCTCCATTCGTTAGGCCGCGGAAACCGGCGGGGCGGAAGCCGGCCGCTTCGTCGCCATCATCGCGCCCGCGCGTTCGCCGTCCTCGCGACCGCTCGCGGGTTTGCCTTCCTTCGGGTAGGCGATGCGGGTGTGGAGCATGTTCATGAGGGTGAACCGGAAGCGCTCCGCGATCGTGCGCAGTTCGCGCAATGTGAGGTCGCACTCGTCGAGTTGGTGATCGGCGAGGCGCTGATCGATGAGGTCGTTGACGAGCTGCTCGATCTTCGCCGGCGTCGGTTTTTCCAGACTGCGCGAAGCGCTTTCAACCATGTCGGCGAGGCTGATGATGCCCGCTTCCTTGCTTTGCGGGCGCGGCCCGCTGTAGCGGAAACTTTCCTCGGAAACTTCCGGAATATCTTCCTCGCGCATCTTCATGATCTTGCCGCCGGCACGCGCGTCTTCGTGCTGCTGGAGCGCGCGTTTGTAGAAGTAAAAAACCAGCGAAGTGCCGTGATGCTGCTGGATCACGTCAATGACCTGCTGGTTGAGCCCGTGCTTGAGCGCGAGATCCACGCCTTCCTTCACGTGCGCGATGATGATGAGCGCGCTCATCGTTGGCGCGAGATCGTCGTGCGGGTTGCGTTCGAAGTTCATGTTCTCGGTGAAATATTCCGGCTTCACCAGTTTGCCGACGTCGTGGAAGTAAGAACAAACGCGGCAGAGCGTGGCGTTCGCGCCGATCGCTTCGGCGGCGGATTCCGCGAGGTTCGCGACCACGAGCGAGTGATGATAAGTGCCCGGCGCCTCGATCGTCATCCGGCGCAGGAGCGGGTGATTCAGGTCCGAGGCCTCGAGCCAGGAAATGTCCGTCGTGATTGCGAAGAGATGCTCGAGAATCGGGAGCGCGCCGCCCACGACCATCGCGGTCACGATGCCGTTGCCGATCGCGAATGCGCTTTGCACGCCGATCATGGTCCAATCGGTCGCGCCCGGATTAAAAAGATTGATCGGCCCGATTAAACCGAAAGTGAGCGAGAGCAGCCAGATGGCGAGGCCAACAAAAAGTCCGGCGCGAATGAGCCGGCTCCGGCGGCGCACTTGCAAGG
>JBPCRH010000142.1:0-3746 GCA_050997075.1 Chthoniobacterales bacterium | reverse complement strand
CATTCAGGTAGCCAATGCAAGCTTCTGGAAAAATATGAAGCCGCTCACGTTCGGCGGCATTCCCGCGCTGGAATCGACCGTCTCCGCCTACGGCTACCCGATCGGCGGCGAGCGCATGTCGGTCACGACCGGCATCGTCTCGCGGATTGATTTCAATCTCTACACCCACTCCGCGATCGACCAGCACCTTGCGATCCAGATCAGCGCGCAGATCAACCCGGGGAACAGCGGCGGCCCGGTTTTGCAGACGGGCAAAGTGGTCGGCGTAGCCTTTCAAGGTTACAGCGGCGACATCGCGCAGGGCGTCGCTTACATGATTCCGACGCCGGTGATCAAACGCTTCCTCAAGGACATCGAGGACGGGCACTACGATCGCTACGTCGATCTCGGGATCACTTATTCGAAACTCCAGAACCCGGCCCAGCGTCACTATCTCGGCTTGAAAGATGACGACCGCGGCGTGCTCGTCGGCACCGTGATCGAAGCCGGACCGTGCGGCAAAGTTCTCCAGAGCGGCGACGTTCTCCTCGCCATCGACGGGCATCCGATCGCGAGCGATGCCTTCGTCGAATACGAAGGCGAGCGCGTGCAGATGCCCGAAGTGGTCGAGCGGAAATTCAAGGGCGACAAGGTGAAGCTCGATCTCCTGCGCAACCAGCAGCCGATGAATGTCGAGGTCACGCTCGGCTCGGTCTGGCCCTATTTCATGCAGGGGCACAGCTACGACGTCCGACCGCGCTACGTGGTCTTTGGCGGGCTCCTCTTTCAGCCGATGTCGCTCAATCTGCTCGAGGCCTTCCGGATCAGCGACCTGCGCGTCCGGCACTTCTTCGACTTCTTTGTTTCGGAACAAATCTATCTGCAACATCCCGAGGTCATCATCCTCACGACGGTCCTGCCCGATCCGATCAACAGCTACCTCATGCCCTACCGTTCCGGCATCGTCGACCAGGTGAACGGTCAGAAGATTGGCACCCTCCGCGACCTCGCCCGCGCCTTCGAGCAACCGGCGGAACGCTACGTCGTGAACATGGTCGGCGACGGTCCCCCGCTCGTTCTCGACGCCAAGGACGTGGCCGCCGCGCGCGAGCGGATCAAGACGCGCTACAACGTTTTCTCGGAACAAAATCTCGACGAACAACCGCCCGCCAAACCGGCGGTTCCCGCGCAAGCCGCCAATTAATTTCATGCGCACCTCCGCACTCTTCCTCGTCCTCCTTCTCGCCGGCCTCGCCCCGCTCCAGGCGAAAAAGGCGCCGGTTCCATCGACCAAACTTCCCGCGATGTCGCAGGGCGCCGTCCACGCGAAAGAAGTTTCGCTCGTTAGGGTAAACGTCACCGGCCAGCCCTTCGATTACTTCAGACCGTGGCAAAAGAAGGCGCCCTTCACCAAGCGCGCGCTCGGCGCCGTCCTCCCCCACGGCCATGTGCTCGTCACCGCCGATCTCGTTTTGAATCAAAACTACGTCGAACTCGAGCGCGCCGAATCGGGCGAGAAAACTGCGGCCAACGTGGTCGGGGTCGATTACGAAGCGAACCTCGCGCTCCTCGAGCCGACCGATAAGAAATTCCTCGACGGTCTCGAGCCGCTCGAGCTCGCGCTCGACACTGTCGTCGGCGACCGACTCGCTGCGTGGCAGCTCGAATCGAGCGGCACCCTGGTCGTGACCGAGGGACTCGTGACCACCATCGGGGTCACGGCGTATCCCGCGCAGGTCGGCGATTTTCTCACCTATCGCCTGAGCATCCCGATGCAGTATCGCGACAACAGCTACACCGTGCCCTTGGTGAAGGGGAAAAAACTGGCCGCGCTCCTCCTTCGTTTCGAGCCGCGTACCCAGGTGATGGATGCGATTCCGGCGCCGATCATTGCCCATTTCCTGAAGGACGCTGAGAACAAAAAATACCAGGGCTTCCCGTCGTTGGGCGTGAATTTTTTCCCGACGCGCGACCCGCAACTGCGCGCCTACGCCGGTGAAACCGGCAACGTTGGCGGCGTTTTCGTCACCTCGGTGCAGCCAGGTCTGCCCGCGGCCAAGGCTGGGCTCAAAGCCGGCGACATCATCACCGCCGTCGGCGAGCACGACATCGACGAGAACGGCAACTACGTCGACGAACTCTACGGCAAGATCGCGATGAACAATCTTTTCGGCGCGAAAGCCTACGTCGGCGATTCCCTCGCCCTCCACCTCCAGCGCGCCGGCAAACCGCTGACCTTGAACGTGAAGCTCGAGCATCGCGCCGCGGAGGATTACGTCATCCCGCCCTACACCCACGATGAACCGCCCGCCTACTACGTGCTCGGCGGGCTCATTTTCCAGGAGCTGTCGCGCCAGTATTTGAAGGAATGGGGCGGCGATTGGGAAAAGACCGCGCCGCAGGATTTCGTCTACCTCGACCACTTTCAGTCGGAGCTTTTCCCGGAAGGAAACCGGCGCGTCGTCATCCTCAGCCAGGTCCTCCCGGCGAATAGCACGATCGGTTACGACGACTTTAGTTACCTCATCGTCAAGCAGGTGAACGGCAAGGAAGTAAAGTCGTTAGGCGACCTCGCTGAGGCAGTAAAAAATCCGGTGAACGGCTTCCACGTGATCGAGACCCAGGACGATCCGAAGCAGCTCGAGATCGACGCCGCGCAAGCCGCCGCCGATGCCGACGCGTTGAAGCAGAACTACGGATTGCCGGCATTGCAGCACCTGCCGTGAGCTGATTGCTGATTGAGTGGCGGCAGGCAGTTTCGACCGGGAGCCCCAAATAATCAGCATTCAGAAATCAGAAATCAGCAATTCCCCGCCGCCCTTCGGCGCGATCTTCGATTGGGACGGAGTCATCATCGACTCCGCGCAATTGCATGAGCAAAGCTGGCATCGCCTCGCCGGCGAGCTCGGGACCACGATTGCGCCGGGCAGTTTCAAGCGCGGGTTCGGGATGAAAAGCGCGCGCATCATCGAAGAGATCCACCGGTGGTCGCAGGAGCCCGCGGAGATCGCGCGCCTAACGAATCGGAAAGAAGAGCTCTACCGCGAGATCGTCGCCGCTGCGGAGATCGCGCCGCTCCCTGGCGTTGTGCGATGGCTCGCGCGGCTGGCGGACTCTGGCGTGCCCTGCGCGGTCGCTTCTTCCACTCACCGGCTCAACATCGAAGCGGTCCTCGCCCGGCTCGGCCTCGAAAAAGCCTTCCGCGCGATCGTTTCCGCGGAAGACGTGACGCACGGGAAACCGCACCCGGAGGTCTTCACCAAAGCCGCCGATCTTCTCGGCGTGCCGCGGTCTCGCTGCGTCGTTTTCGAGGACGCGCACGTCGGCATCGAGGCCGCGCACGCGGCCGGAATGAAAGTCGTCGCCGTCACCACGACGCACCCCGCTGAAGCACTAAACGCGGCGGACCTGATCGTCGGGCAACTCGACGAACTGACGATCGAGCAAGTGAAAGCGCTGTAGACGCTTCGCAGAGCGAAACGTCTACAAATATTCGCGACCGACAGAAGGTCCACCTCGCGCGCCGTCCGCGCCATCCGGCTCCCGGCCTTTGCCAGGCTATTCGTTAGGCATCTGAGCGCGCTGCTCACCGGAGTTGAAAGCGCTGCTCCCGTGAGTTGTCATCCTGAGCCGCGCAGACGGCGAAGGATCTCACAAGCGTTTGGCGGCGTCGTTCGGCAAGCAATATCGAACGACGCTTGCGAGATCCCTCTCCGCTTCGCCGGTCCGGGATGACAAACCGAGCGCAGCGCGGCGCGATGCGTGGC
>JBPCRH010000068.1:0-8573 GCA_050997075.1 Chthoniobacterales bacterium | reverse complement strand
GCGAAACGCGGGGCCAACTCCGCTGCGATATCGATACCCGCGTTTCGCAGAGCGAAACGTCTACAGCGCGCAACTGTGATCGACGCGCAGGATGCGCCGCGGGGTGCAAAGCCAGATCCGGCTCAGGCCGTCATCTTTCCAGGTCACGCCACCGGCCCAGGGCGAGAAAGCGGGGAGAATCCAGCAGCTCTCCTGTTGCACAAACGCGGGAAACTTCAGGCGCAAGCCCGCGCCGTCGGCGACGCTCGCCGCCGGGTGATGGTGGCCGATGATCTGGATTCGGCCCGGTGCCGCCGTCTCACAATGTCCATGCTGGAAAACGAACTCCGGCGTTTCCCAGCGCGGCTCGAAGACAATGGCGTGCGCGACGTGCCGGTCGTGATTGCCCGCGAGCGCGATCACTTCGCACCTCGTCTGCAAGCGTGCGAGCAACTCCGCGGCGGCGGGTCCCGAGGCTCGGTCATGCACTAAATCTCCGACGATGATGAGTTGGCGCGGTCGATATTCGGCGACCAATTCCCGCAGCCGCTCCTCGATCGAGGTCATCCCCCAAAGCGGCATGAGCCGGCCCGCCGCGCGCTGGCTCAGCTCATAGCCGAAGTGCAAATCGGCCACCGCGAGCCAGCAATCGCGTTCGTGGTAGAGCGCCAGCCGTCCGTCGAGAAGGACGTTTGGCGCGACGGAAATCTGGTTGGCAGCGGTGACGGGCATGCGGCGGGCCGGGAAATTAGAACTTGCCACGAGCCGCATCAACCGATAAGCCTGCGACTTCGTTCGGTATGAAGACTTTCGATAGAATCCTCACCCTCAGCTGCCTCGCCCTGCTCGGGGTAGGGTGCGCTTCCCAGGGGCCTAAACCGCTCGCCGACAACGGCTCAGTGAAGAAACGGATGTCCAAAGTTCGCACCACCGCCTACACCCACACCGAGGCGGGCGGGAGGCGCAACGCCATGGGCACGCGCCTTTCCGGCCGGAATGTGAAAAGCGCGGCGGCCGATTGGTCACGCTGGCCGCTGGGCACTAAATTCCGCATCGTCGATACCGACGAAGTCTTCCAGATCGATGACTACGGCAGCGCCCTCATCGGGACGAACACGATCGATCTTTATAAGACCAATCGGTTTGAGATGAACCGCTGGGGCGTCCGCTCCGTCGATATCGACATCCTCGAATGGGGCTCGACGTCGAAGAGCCTCGCCGTGCTCACGCCGCGCTCCCGCAATCGCCACGTGCGCGCCATGATCTCGAACCTCGCGAAGGCGACCGACCGCAAAAACAGCCATCTTTCGCCGGCATTTTTTTGACAGGGCTCCCGCTCCCCGCTCTTTTCGCGGATGAAGATTTTCGTGGTTGGCGGGGCGGGTTACATCGGCAGCATTTGCGTCGAGCTTCTGCTCGATGAAGGGCACGAAGTCATCGTCTTCGACAACCTGACCGAAGGGCATCGGCGCGCGGTCGACGAACGGGCGGCGTTCATCGGCGGCGACCTCGTGCGGCGCGAGGAAATCACCCGCGCGCTCACCGAGACGAAGCCGGACGCGGTCATGCATTTCGCGGCCAATGCGCTCGTCGGCGAGTCGATGGAAAACCCGTCGAAATATTTTCGGAACAACGTCAGCTCCGGCATCAACCTGCTCGACGCGATGCGCGATGCGGGGGTCGGGCGGCTCGTCTTTTCCTCGACCTGCGCCACTTTCGGCCCGCCCGAGCGCGTGCCGATCGACGAGACGCTCCCGCAGCGGCCGATCAATCCCTACGGCGAATCGAAGCTGCTCTTCGAGAAAATCCTCCGGTGGTACGACGAGATTCACGGGCTGAAATTTGTCGCGCTCCGTTACTTCAATGCGGCCGGGGCGACCGCGAAGTTTGGGGAAGATCACCGCTGCGAGACGCATCTCATTCCCAATGTCCTCCGGGTCGCGCTCGGCCAGAAACCGCACGTCGAAATTTACGGCACCGACTACGAGACGCCGGATGGCTCCTGCATTCGGGATTACATCCACATCCTCGATCTCTCGCGCGCGCACATTCTCGCGCTCGGCGCCAAGGAGAGCGCCTATTACAATCTCGGGACTGGCGGTGGCGCGAGCGTCCGCGAGGTCATCGACATTTGTCGTGAGGTGAGCGGACAGGAAATTCCAGTCGTTGAAAAACCGCGGCGCCCGGGCGACCCGCCGCGCCTGATCGCGGCCTCGGCAAAAATCAAACGCGAGCTCGGTTGGGAACCAAAATTCGAGAACCTGCGCGCCATCATCGAGAGCGCCTGGCGCTGGCACCAAAAATTCCCGGGCGGCTACGGGGATTGATCCCTGTAGCGGCGGGCGTGTCGCCCGCCGGGGGGAAGGACGCGATCAAGCAAGCCGCTGTAGCCGTGGGCGCTGAACCCGGCCGGGCTTGTAAGCCGGCCTACCTCTATCCCGGCCAGGGTCGAAGCCCCCAGCTCCACCCAAAGAAAAAGCCCGCGGACACACGGTCCGCGGGCGCTCTTTTAAGTATTCAGCCTAACGACTCCAACCCGGTTAGGGATTGGTCGTCGTCGTGGTCGTGGTTTCCTTTTTCTCGTAGTAGGTGATCGGCTTCGCCAGGGTCACTTTCGTGATCACCATGCGGTCACCTTCTTTGGCGTAGGTGTAGGTCAACGGCATGTCGGGGCGGAGCGCCGAGACCTGCACGGTGGCGCCGGTCGGGTCGACCACGGTCGTTTTGTCCGTGTAGTAATAGGTGGTTGGTTCCGCGCTCGTTGTCGTCCGCACGGTCATCATATTACCGCTCGGCGAGAGGGTGGTGAGGGTGCCGTTCCCGTCCATCGTCGAGGTCGACGTTGTCGTCCCGCTCACACCCGTCGTGGTGGTCGCGCTCACGCCTGTGGTGGCGCCGGTTGCGGTCGTGGTCGTGGAGGTTTCCTGCGCGAGAGCGGTGCTGAGCGCAAACGCTCCAACGACTCCGGCAGCCATTAATTTCGTGAATGTATTGAGTTTCATGTTTGTCCTTTGGTTTGGTTAAACGGATGGTCTCCGTCGTGTTTAGGTCCGACCGTTCCAGGCAGTCGTTTATTCAATCGTGTCTTCTATTCGTGCCCGCCTTTCCCTCCGGCCTCATCGTTAGGTCCCTTTCTCGTCGGCTTTTCGCTTAATCATGCAGCCCCTGCCTGGATTCCGCGATTTCCTCCCGGACGACTGCGCCTTTCGCAACGCCATTTTTGCTTCCTGGCGTGCGGTTTGCCGGCGGTACGGCTTCGTCGAATGGGACGGCCCGCTGCTCGAGCCGACCGAACTTCTCCAGAAAAAAAGCGGGCCGGAAATAGTCACCCAGCTTTTTAATTTCACCGACAAAGGCGGCCGCGAAGTCACTCTCCGGCCTGAGCTTACGCCCACGCTCGCGCGCGTCGTCGCGGCGCATGAGCGCGAATTTCGCAAGCCGCTCAAGTGGTTCTCGATTCCGCAATGTTTCCGCTATGAAAAACAGCAGCGCGGCCGGCTCCGCGAGCACTATCAGCTGAATTGCGACCTCGTCGGTGACGACTCGTTAGGCGCGGATGTGGAAGTCGTCGCGCTGGCGATCGATCTTCTGCGCGCCTTCGGTTTTACCTCCGAAGATTTTGTCGTGCGCCTGAGCGATCGCGTTTTCTGGACGGACCTGCTCGTCGCTCAGCAAGTGCCGGAAGCACGCTGGAGCGAACTCCTCCAGGTGATCGATAAAAGCGAGCGCGAGCCGCGCGAGAAGACGGCCGAAAAGCTCGGGCCGCTCGCCGGGCCGGTCTTCGAGATTCTCGATGGCGGTGGCCGCAGCGAAACACTCGAGGAATTGGTGGCGCAACTCGCGCAGCGCGGGCTGGGCGATTACGTGAGGATCGATCTCTCGATCGTGCGTGGTCTCGCTTATTACACCGGCGTTGTCTTCGAGGTTTTCGATCGGAAAGGCGAGCTCCGCGCGATTGCGGGCGGTGGGCGCTACGACAAGTTAATCGGGCAGCTGAGTGACGGCGCGGTCGATCTCCCCGCGATCGGCTTCGCGATGGGAGATGTGGTTCTGGGCGAGTTGATCAAGAATGTGCCGGCGGCATTCACCAAGCTGGCTGAGGTCGTTCGCGGGAAAAGCGCGCTCGATCTCTACCTCATCATCGCGAAGGAAGAGCGCCGCGGGGAAGCGCTGCGCCAGTTGCAGGAGCTGCGCGACGACGGCTGGCGCGTCGATTACCCGATCGCGCCCGCCAAGGTCGGGAAGCAATTCCAGACAGCGGAGTCGTTAGGCGCGAAGGCGACCATTCTCTACGGCGACGAATGGCCGCAGGTGAAAATGAAAACGCTCGCGACGCGCGCGGAAATGCTCGTGCCGCACGCTGAAGTGCTCGCGCACGCCCGGCAGCTTCTCGCGCGCTAGCGCGCGCGTTTAGTGCTTCACCGGTCCGCTGGAAATTGCGCGCGCCTGCATTCTGCGGCTAAGGTGGCAGGTCATGGCAGACGAAACTTCCCGCGCTAGCTCCGATCGACTTTGGTACAAGGACGCGATCATTTACGAGCTGCACGTCAAGACTTTCCAGGACAGCAGCGGCGATGGCATGGGCGACTTCCGCGGGCTGATCGAGCGGCTCGATTATCTCCAGGAATTGGGCGTGACCGCGATCTGGATCCTCCCGTTTTATCCGTCGCCGATGCGCGATGACTGCTACGACATCGCCGACTACTACGACGTCAATCCGAAGTTCGGTTCGCTCGACGATTTCAAGGCTTTCCTCGCAGCGGCCCATGAGCGCGGCCTGCGCGTCATCACCGAGCTGGTGATTAACCATTCGTCGGATCAAAACCCCTGGTTCCAAAAGTCGCGCCGCGCCGCGCCGGGCTCGCCGGAGCGGGAGATCTATGTCTGGAGCGATTCGGCGGAGCGCTACAAGGACGCGCGGATTATTTTCAAGGACTTCGAGACTTCCAACTGGTCATGGGACCCAGTCGCGAAGGCTTACTACTGGCATCGCTTTTACGCGCACCAGCCCGACCTGAATTTCGATAACCCGGCGGTGCACAAGCTGGTCGAGGGCGTGCTCGATTTCTGGCTCAACATGGGCGTCGACGGCCTTCGGCTCGACGCCGTTCCCTACCTTTACGAACGCGAGGGCACTAACTGTGAGAACCTGCCCGAGACTCATACCTACCTGAAGAAGCTGCGCGCGCACATGGACGCGAAGTTCCCCGATCGCATGCTTCTGGCGGAGGCAAATCAATGGCCGGAAGACGCCGTGAAATATTTCGGCGACGGCGATGAGTCGCACATGAATTTCCATTTTCCGCTCATGCCGCGGATGTTCATGGCCCTGCAGATGGAGGATCGCTTTCCGATCATCGACATCCTCGAGCAGACCCCGGCGATTCCGGAGAACTGTCAGTGGGCGATGTTCCTGCGGAACCACGACGAGCTCACTCTCGAGATGGTGACCGACGAAGAGCGTGACTATATGTGGCGCGTCTATGCGACGGATAAGACGGCGCGGATCAATCTTGGGATTCGCCGTCGGCTCGCACCGCTCCTCGCGAATAGCCGGCGCAAGATCGAGCTCCTGAACATCCTGCTCTTTTCCATGCCCGGCACGCCGGTGCTCTACTACGGCGACGAGATCGGGATGGGCGATAACTTCTATCTCGGCGATCGCAACGGCTGCCGCACCCCGATGCAATGGAGCAGCGATCGCAACGCCGGTTTTTCGCGGGCGAATCCACAACAGCTCTATCTCCCGATCACGATCGATCCGGAGTATCACTACGAAGCGGTCAACGTCGATAATCAGCAGAAGAACCTGTCCTCACTCCTTTGGTGGACGCGCCGGGTGATCGCGATGCGGAAGAATTACCGCGCCTTTTCGCGCGGCTCGATTGAGTTCCTGCTCCCGGAGAATCCCAAGGTCCTCGCCTTTCTCCGTCGCTTCGAGGATGAGACCATTTTAGTGGTCGCAAATCTCTCGCGCTTTGCGCAACCGGTAGAGATCGATCTTTCCCGGTTTGAAGGTTGCGCGCCGATGGAGGTGTTCAGTCGCAACCTTTTTCCGCCGATCAAAAAGTCGGCCTATCCGCTGACCATCGGACCACACGGCCATTTTTGGTTTGCACTGCAATCGCCTAACGAGAAAAGGACCGAAAAGAAACGGGTCACGCCGACCCTGCAGGCGGAGCCGAACCTGGCGACGCTCCTCGGCGATGGGCAGCGCGCGCGCCTCGAGCGCGAAGTGCTCCCCGATTACGTGCACGGCTGCCGCTGGTTTGGCGCGAAAGCCCGGACCGTGCGCGAGATGCGCATTCTCGAACAGGTGGCGATGAGTGAGGGGCCAGGCGCGGCGCAACTCTGGCTGCTTCAGGTCGATTACACGGATGGTGCGCCGGAAATTTATGCGCTGCCGGTCCAGGTGGCGGCGGGCGACGCGGCGCGCGCGATGGTGCGGAGCGCACCGCAGGCGGTCATCGCGCGCCTCGGCCCGCAGGAGGGCATTCTCTTCGACGCGGTCTGGGACGAGAGTTTCCGCCGGGAGATGTTTGCGCTGATGGCGAAGGGCGGGCGGCTGCGCGGGAAAAACGGCGACCTCATTGGCGTTACCGGCAGTGTGCTGACGCAGGAGCCTAACGAGGAAATCCCGAAGTCGCAGGTGCTCAACGCCGAGCAAAGTAACTCCTCGATGCTTTTCGAGAATCGCTACTTCCTCAAGCTCTACCGTAAGCTCGAGGATGGCGTGAATCCCGATGTCGAAGTCACGCGTTTCCTGACTGAGCGCGCGCAGTTCGCGCATGTGCCGGCCTTTGTCGGTTCGATCGAATATCGCCAACCCCGCGCCGAGCCGACGGTGGTTGCGCTTCTCCAGACGGCGGTGCCGAACGAGGGCGACGCCTGGGCGCTGACGCTCGACGCCGTCGGTCGTTACTTCGAGCGCGTCCTTGAGCGGAAGGGCGACCTGCAAACCGCGCTCGCCGCTCCGGGCGAGTTACTCGACGAGCTCATTGGCGGGGTTTATCCCGAGAAGGCGCAGCTCATCGGCATGCGCACCGGAGAGATGCATCTCGCGCTCGCCAGTGCCGCGGACGATCCGGTTTTTGGCCCGGAACCTTTTAATGCGATGGCGCAGCGCTCCGTTTACCAGTCGATGCGGGCTTCGTTGCGCCGCACGTTTGCGCTCCTGCAAAAACGGATGGGCGACTTGCCGGAAGGTTTTCGCGCGGAAGCGCAAGAAGTGCTGGGGGCGGAGTCGCGCATCCTCGCGCAAGAGCAGCGCATCCTCCAGCACCACGCCGATGCCGCGAAAATTCGAATCCACGGCGACTACCATCTCGGGCAGGTCCTTTACACAGGGAAAGACTTCATCGTCCTCGATTTCGAAGGCGAACCGGCGCGGGCGTTGAGCGAGCGGAAACTAAAACGTTCGGCCTTGCGCGATGTCACGGGGATGATGCGCTCGTTCCAATACGCGGCCTACAGCGCGCTCTGGCAATCGGCCACGCGCGATGAAGATCGCGTTTTCCTCGAACGTTGGGCCGACCTCTGGTATCGGCAGATGAGTGCGACCTTCCTCGAGAGTTACCTGCGGACGACGGCGGGCGCGGGCTTTCTCCCGCCGAAAGAGAGCGACCTCCAGGTGCTCCTCGAGGCGTATCTCTTGGATAAGGCGATCTACGAAGTCGGCTATGAATTAAATCATCGGCCCGATTGGGTGGTGATCCCGATCCGGGGGATCAAGCACATTTTGCACGCGTAGTTATACCGCGTCCGACCCCGTCGAGCGGTCTTGTGGGATGGATAGTTAGACAGGATTAACAGGATTGTTCAGGATTAAAGAAAGCCCGATCGAGCAGTTCTTCCCTAATCCTGTTCATCATGTTAATCCTGTCTGTCTTCTCCGTCTCGGGCCATGTCGGGGAGGGTTAGATTGGATTTATTGGCCGCGCGGGCCAGTTTGTGTTGCGATCGTCCTCCCGCGTTCCTCGCGTTAACGGCATTGCCGGATTGGCAAGTTGACCGAAAGTTGCGGGGTTCCACACCGTTTTTTGCACCATGCACATCCAAGACATTCTCGGCGGCGACACGCCGACGTTCTCGTTTGAGTTCTTCCCGCCGAAGACGGTGGAAGCAGCCGAGGCGCTCTACCAGACGATCCGCGACCTCGAGAGTTACGCGCCGCACTTCGTGAGCGTAACCTATGGCGCGGGCGGCTCGACTCGCGAGCTCACCCACGATCTCGTGGAGCGGATCAAGACGACGACGAAGCTCAACCCCATCCCGCATCTGACCTGCGTCTGTCACGATGAGGCGGAAGTGCGGGCGATTCTCGAGCGCTACGCGCGCTCGTCGATCAGTAACATCCTCGCGCTCGGCGGTGATCCGCCGCGCGGCCTCGCCTATGATCGGGCGCGTGATTCTTTCCAGCACGCTTCCGACTTGGTGAAATTTATCCGGCGTTTTAATGACTCGGGAGCGCATCCCGATGCGCGCGGCTTCGGCATCGGCGTCGCTGGTTTTCCCGAAGGGCATCCGGCGACGCCGAATCGGCTGATCGAGATGGATCATCTCAAGGCGAAGGTGGAAGCGGGCGCGGATTACAT
>JBPCRH010000003.1:0-2534 GCA_050997075.1 Chthoniobacterales bacterium | reverse complement strand
GCGCGGAATGGGAACCGGTCGATCCGAAGATCGTGGTCGAGGTCACCTACGATCACTTCACCGGCGGGCGTTTTCGGCATGGGACGAAGATTGTGCGCGGGCGCAAAGACAAGGCGCCGAAGCAATGCACGCTCGAGCAAGTCGAGCACCGCGAAGGGAAGTCGCTTGCGCTTTTGTAACACAGGCGTCCCGCCTGTTCCGTCCGGCGGGCGTCTCGCCTGCAGGATGCTGCGACCGGGCGAGACGAACGCGCGACGAGACAGGCGAGACGCATGTGTTACCGAGTCCAGCTCGGCTCGGTGATTTTGCCGAGGCCGCTGAGCACTTTGGTCTTTTGCCCGTTTACGGCATCGACCATGTAGAGCGCGCCGCCTTGGGAGAAAATGAGGTGCCGCGAATCCGGACCCCAGGCCGGGTCTTCGCCGCTCGCGACGGTGTGTTTATTTCCGCCGCCAACATCCATGACCACGATCTGAAACTCCCCGCCGGAGCGCACGTTAAACGCGATCTTTTTTCCATCCGGCGACCAGTCGGGCTCGGTGCAGTAACCGTAGCCGGTCGGGATCTGGCGGGCCGAGCCGCCGCTCGCGGAGATGCGGTAAAGTTGCGGGCCGCCGTTGCCATCGAAGGAGTAAATGATCTCGTCACCGCCGGGCGACCAGGTCGGGCCCGACTCGACCCCGCGCGAGTGAGTCAAACGCCGCGCGCCGCCGCCACTGGCGCTGATCGTGTAGAGCTCGGGGTTACCGTCTTTGCTGATCGTTAGGGCGATGCGCCCGCCGTCGGGGGAGAAGGCGACGCCGCTGTTCGTGCCGGGGTAGTTCGCGACTTTGTTCCGCGCGCCGCTCCCGAGTTCGATCACATAAGCGTCGGCGTATCCGCTCTGGTAACCGGTGTAGGCGATTCGATCTCCATTGGGACTGATCGAAGGATGCACGCTGATCGTGTTGTCGTGGGTGATCTGGCGCACGTGGCTGCCGTCGTAATCGGCGACGTAAACTTCTTTCTTCCCGCTCCGCGTGGCGATGAAAGCGATTTTGCTTCCGGCCAATCCTTTGCCGCCGGTGAGGGTCTCGATGATGTCGTTGGCGAACTGGTGCGCATTCGCGCTCGCGCTGCCGTTGTAGGTTTTCGAAAGGACGGTGCCGCCGCTGTGATCGACGACTTGTCCCTGCAGGCTCCCGCTTTCCGCGGTTCCCTTCACGACGAAGGAAGCGGCCGCACCGCCAAGGCTGATCTGGCCGGAAGCAGTCAGGTCCTTTTGCACGATCGCTGTCGCGCTCGCGCCCTCGCTCCCGCTCAAGCCCGCGATGTTCACGCTCAGTTTGTCGCCTTTGCTCACGGTGATCGTCGGGGTGTCTTCCGCGTTCGCCAGTTGCCACGTCGTCAGGCAGAAAATCGCCGCCACACTTGCTCGTAAAATTGTTCTCATTGTCCGGAAGTTAATTCGAAGTTGATGTTCACGGCATAATAATCGTCGCCCAGGCCGGGCGGCAACGGGTCGACTTTTTTCACCCGCGCCGCGGCCGCGGTGACGGAGTCGTCGACCACGGAATTGCCCGACGATTTCGCGATCGAGTAATCGGTAATGCTGCCGTCCTTTTGAATCCGGATGTGCAGGAGGACGGAGAGCGTGTTGCTGTGCACGACCGACGTCGGCTGCACCCATTCGCTGTGGTAACGGTCTTGGAGCATCGAGCCGTACCAGCCGAATTGGGAAGCGCCACCGGCGCCTTTGCCACGACCGCCGGAGCCGCCTTCGCCGGCCGTGTCGCCGGTGTCGCCGTCACCGGCAGCGGTTGCTTTCTTCGCGGATTTTTCACTCGCGGAATCTTCGTCGCCCTCGCTCGCTTTCTTCTTCGCGAGCGCGGCCTTGGCGATCTCTTTTTTCTTTGCCGTTTCTTTTTCTTTTTCCTCGTCGGGTGTCGCCTTTGGTTTGGGTTTCGGCGTCGCTTTTTTCTTCGGCGTCGGAGAAGGCTTTGGCTTCGGCGTGTGTTTCGGGGTCGGTTTCGGCGTGGGTTTTGGGGTTCGCTTCGGCGTCGGGGTCGGAGTTTCGGTGGGCTTTGGCGTGGGCGTTGGAGTCGGTGTTTCGGTTGGGGTCGGCGTGGGTGTCGCGGTTGGGCTTACCGGAATTTCGATCTCGCTCTTCGCGGTCGGCAAAACCTCCGGGGTCGCTTCTTCGACGGGTTCGTTAGGCGTGGCGAACGGGGTTTCTTCCGGAGTCGGCTCGGGCGTTTCCGCCGCAATTGTTTCCGGAGCCGCAGCGGCGGCTTTGCTCCCGCCCGCGCCGCCTTCCATCCAGACGATGTCTTTCGGCGCCGGCTTCGGCGCATGGCTCCACCAGAGCAGCGCGAGCAGGACCACGACGTGGGCGAGCCCGACGATCGTGACGTTGCGCCAGAAACGCGCGTCGCGGGTCATTTGCCCGGCTGCTCTTCCTGCGTCGCGATGCCGACTTTCGTGATCTCGGCGCGCTGCAAGGCGTCCATCAGGTTCACGAGTTTCTGCACCGGGAGATCGCGATCGGGGCGAAT
>JBPCRH010000001.1:0-6219 GCA_050997075.1 Chthoniobacterales bacterium | reverse complement strand
CCTTCTTCCATCGGCTCGGCCCCCGGCGCGCTTTCGTGGCTCGAGATAAAAACCGGTGCACCGGTCGCTTGGGCGAGGCGCGCGAGATCGGCCACGTGATCGGGATGCGCGTGGGTGAGGAGAATGAGCCGGATCGTGAGCCCTTCGCTTCGGCTCCGCTCGAGCATGGCCGCGCATCTCGCGCCGGTATCGAAAGCGATCGCCATTTTGCAGACCGGATCCCAGACCAGGTAGGAGTTCACTTTCATGTCGCCGTAGTCGGTCGTGAATTGCACGAGCCCTTCGACCGCCGGTTCCTCCGGTTCCCAACTGCCCTCGGCGAGGCTCGCGAGCGCGGCGGGATCGAGCGCGAGCACGGAAGCGATTTGGTCGCTCGTCGCGCGATCGAACTGGCCGTCGCGCAGTTGCTGGATCGCTTCCAGGTCGGCGCCGGATTTCTCCGCGAGTTCTTCGTCAGAAAGGTTCAAGCCGCGCTGGGCTTTGCCGATGATGTCAGTGAAATTGTCTTCGAGTGGGATGGGCATGCTGCACTAAATCGTAGCCGGTCTACCTGTCGAGCGGGAAGCGATTTTCGGGGAGCGCACTGCCCGCAGACAGGCGGGCAGGCAGCGCGCTCCCTGGAAGATCGCGGATGCGCTCGCTCCCGAGTTGCGCCATTTTTGTTGCCATCGTCTCGAGCGGATGAATCTTGCCGGTCTCTTTTTCGAGCGAGGTCATGGCGACGTTCGCGATCCCGCAGGGCGTGATTGCGTCGAAGGCGCCGAGGTCGCCGCTCACGTTCAAGGCGAAACCGTGCATCGTGATCCAATGGCGCACGCCGACGCCGATCGAGGCGATTTTTCTTTGCCCAATCCAAACGCCGGTGAGGCCTGCGCGGGTCGTCGCGGGAACTTCGTAGGCGGCGAGGAGCTCGATCAGGAGCTCCTCGATCCAGCGCAGGTAACGATGCAAATCCTGGCCGTAATGATGG
Organism: Chthoniobacterales bacterium; assembly: GCA_050997075.1. Taxonomy (GTDB): domain Bacteria; phylum Verrucomicrobiota; class Verrucomicrobiia; order Chthoniobacterales; family UBA10450; genus Palsa-1392. The sequence goes on along the minus strand of JBPCRH010000001.1, from coordinate 5,249 downwards.
AGATCGATGAGGAAGTAACCGACGAGCTGACCCGGCCCATGCCAGGTCGCCTGGCCGCCGCGATTGAGCGGGAAAAGCGGGTGTGGCAGGTGACTCGCGCCGCGCAGGCTCGATTGGTCCGGGGTGCGGCCGATGGTGTAAACCGGATCGTGTTCGAGGAGCCAAAGCTCGTCCGGCAGCTCCGGCTGCGCGCGTTTTTGCCTAACGAACTCTTCCTGACGCGCGAGCGCGTCCGCGAAACTGATCCGCCCCAGCCAGCGCGTCTCCAGCGGGTGTGGGATCGGGTGGGTTTGAGCTTGGGGCTTTTGGGAAACTCGACGGGCTCCCTCGACTGCGCTGCGCTTCGCTCGGGATGACGGGCTCATATCTGCTGTTGGCCGGGCAGGCCGACGCGTTGTCCTTCCTGCGCGCGCAGATGGGTGAGGCCGATGGCGAGGGCATCCGCGGCGTCGGCGCCGGGTGTTTCGGTGAGGCCGAGCAGCGCGCGGACCATGAAGGCGACCTGCGATTTGTCGGCGGAACCGTTTCCGACCGTGGCCTGTTTGATGCGTTTCGGCGCGTATTCGAAAACCGGGAGTCCGCGTTCCGCCGCGGCCATGATCGCCGACCCGCGGGCGGCGCCGAGCAAGATCGCGGTCTTGTGGCTTTGCACGTAGATGACCGCCTCGAGCGCGCAGCAATCCGGCTCGTGTTCGTGGATCAATTCCGCGAGCCGATCGCGGATAGCGACGAGGCAGGAAGACATGCGCAGGGTCTTGGCGTTGTGGATGACGCCGAAATGGAGCGTCCGAAATTTCCCGCCGCCGTTCGTCTCGATGATGGCGACGCCGGAATTGCGCAGGGAGGCATCGATCGCGAGGACGCGCATCGTTAGGCAAAGAAGAGCTCGGCGGAGGGTCGCATGGCTCAGCTTAGTTTTCGGCTCGGGCGCTTCAAGACGGAAGTCGACAGTGCCGCGCTTCCGCGTTCATTCTCCTCCGTGGCGGAGAATCACAAGCCGCAGTGCCAGATTTGTCACAAGGCGACTTTGCCGAACGCCGGGACCATGGGCGATGTGCTCCGGCCTTCGCTCCTCGAGTTCATCCAGAAGCAGGTGCCGAACTTCGACCCGCACGGTTTCATCTGCCTCGACGATCTCGGGCGGTTCCGACGCGATTATGTGAAGGAAGTTCTCGAGGACGAAATCGGCGAACTGAGCGTGCTCGACCAGGAGGTGGTTGACAGCCTGCAGGAGCACGAAATTCTTTCCGAGAACATCGGGAAGGAGTTCGACCAGGATCTGACTTTCGGCGAGCGGCTCTCGGACAAGATCGCCTCCTTCGGCGGGAGTTGGACCTTCATCATCGTCTTTTTCACCGTGCTCATGATCTGGATCGTGATCAACGGCGTCATCCTCGCGATGCGCGCCTTCGATCCGTATCCCTTCATCTTGATGAATCTGATCCTCTCGTGTTTGGCGGCGATCCAGGCGCCGATCATCATGATGAGCCAAAACCGCGCGGAAGCGCGCGACCGGGCGCGGGCGGAGAATGACTACAAGGTGAACCTGAAAGCCGAGCTCGAGATCCGGCATCTGCACGAGAAAATCGATCACCTCCTGCGTAAACAGTACAACCGGCTCTTCGAGATCCAGCAGATCCAGATCGAGCTGCTCGAGGAACTCGGCCAGAAACGACGCGGCGGAAGTCGACCGATCGTTCGGGAAACGGAATGAATTTTCGAATCGCGGAAGCGCGCACAGCCGAGGAGATCGCGCGCTGTTTCCCGGTGCTGCGGCAGTTGCGCACCCATTTCGAGAGCGCGCAGATTTTTGTCGAGCAGGTGGAGCGGCAGCGGCGCGACGGCTTTCGCTTGGCCTACCTGGAGGATGACGCCGCCGTGCGCGCGGTCGCGGGTTACCGGATGTCGGAGTCGCTTTTCGCCGGACGTTTTTGTTACGTCGACGACCTCGTGACGGACGAGTCTGGGCGCTCGTTAGGCTACGGCGGCGCGTTGTTTGACTGGCTGGTGGCGGAAGCGCGCGCCGCGGGGTGCGCCAAGCTCGATCTGGATTCGGGTGTGCAGCGTTTCGCCGCGCACCGTTTTTACCTGACGAGACGCATGATCATTTCGTCGCACCATTTCTCGCTCGAGTTGTAGACGCTTCGCTCTGCGAAGCGCGGGTGCGGCGGTGAGGGCAGAAATGGCGTCGATCCCGCGCCTCCCAGAGGGAGGCGTCTACAGCCGCGGCCAGGGCGCCCGGAGCGAGAGGCCGCGATTACAGGCAGGCGTCTGCCGGCGCTACGGGAGTGAGAAGTAATCCGCGCTCTGGTAGTTCCCGTCGACCGTCTTTACGATCTGCATGAGGACGTCGTTGACCAGCGTGCTCGCGCCGAAACGGAAGAGATCCGGCGTGAGCCAATCGTCGCCTAACGTTTCCTTCACCATCACGAGATAAGCGAGCGCCTGCTTGGCGTTGCGGATGCCGCCGGCCGGTTTCATCCCGATGCGCACGCCGGTCTCGTAGAAGTAATCGCGGATCGCTTCGAGCATCACGAGCGTGACCGGGATGGTCGCGGCGGGCGCGATCTTCCCGGTCGAGGTCTTGATGAAATCGCCGCCGGCGCGCATCCCGATTTCGCTCGCGAGCCGGACGTTGTCGTAGGTCTGGAGTTCGCCGGTTTCGAGGATGACTTTCAAGTGCGAAGGGCCACAGGCTTCTTTCACGGCCGCGATTTCGTCGAAGACGCGGTTGTAATCGCCGGCCAGGAAAACGCCGCGATCGATCACCATGTCGATCTCATCCGCGCCATCGCCGGACGCGCGGCGCACTTCCTCGAGTTTTAAATCGAGCGGCATCAGGCCGGTCGGAAACGCGGTCGCGACGGAAGCCACTTTCACCCCGGAAGTGCCGAGAAATTTTTTCGCGACGCGGACGAGGTTCGGATAAACGCAGACCGCGGCGCAGGAGGGAACGTCGTAACGCGGATCGATCGGCGCCATCGCTTTGCGGCAGAGAAACGCGACCTTCCCGGGGGTGTCTTTGCCCTCGAGGGTGGTGAGATCCATCATCGACACCGCCAGCTTCAGGCCCGCGAGTTTCGCGGAAGTTTTGATGCTGCGTTTCGTGAACGCGGCCGCGCGCTCCTCGATCATGACCTGGTCGACGCTCGGGATTTCCCAGCGGTCGCGCAGGACGTGGTGGCGGTTGTTCGTGGCCGGAAGCGTTTTCAAGGTCGATCAGCTTAATGAAGTGAGGCGAGCGTGTCGATGTTGTAGCCGGGGCGTTGAACCCGGCCGGGTCAGGCTTCGGGCCACGCCAGACCAGCCGGGGTCAGCGCCCCCAGCTACAACGTTACTCGCCGACGACTGAGACCATGATCTCGCGGCGATGCGGCGCGCGGCGATGCTCGAAAAGAAAAATGCCCTGCCAGGTGCCGAGCTCCATTCGGCCGTCAGCGATCGGGATGACCTCGCTGGTGCGCGTGAGGACGCTGCGAATGTGCGAGGTGCTGTCGTCGCCGCCCTCCGCGATGTGCTCGAAATACGGCGTCTCTTCGGGCACGAGCCGCTCGAAAAATTCCTCGAGATCGCGGCACGCGGTCGGGTCGGCGTTCTCCATGATGATGAGGCTGCAGCTCGTGTGCCTAACGAACACGGCGACGGTGCCGGTGATGATTTTAGTGCGCGCGACCGCGGCGGCGACTTCGTCGGTCAGCTCGTAGGTGCCCTTGCCCTTGGTAGAAACAGTGAAGCGGGCGTGGTGCGCGGCCATGGCGAAAAGTTGTCACGCGCAGTGGCGTTGTCGATGGTGGCGGATGCTTCGTTTGTTCGCCGCGATTTGGTTCCTCGGCGCGCTCCTGCCGTTGTTGCCCGCGGCGACGGAGGATGAGGCGGCGGTCGCGCGGCTCTATCCGCGCGGGCTGGCCGGCGACAAACAGGCGGTGATTGACTGCATCGCGACGCTCGAGAAAATCCTCGCCGCGGAGCCGAAGAATCAGCTCGCGCGCGTCTATCTCGGGAGCGCGGAGACGCTGCGGAGTCGCGATTTGCCTTTTGGGCCGACGAAACTGTCCACTTTGCGGCGCGGGATTGCGCACATGGATGAGGCGGCCGTGGCCGCGCCTAACGATGGCAAAGTTTTACTGCTTCGAGCGATCACGAACGAAAACCTGCCCGCGCTCCTCGGCCGGCGGCAGGTCGCGCGGCAGGCGCTCGAAGAGCTCGTCGCGCTCGTGGAAAAAGAGCCGGCGAAACTTTCGTCCGGCGATCGGCAGTCGCTCTATCTCAACGCCGGGAACGCCGCCAAAAGAGCCGGCGACGATCAGCGCGCGCGCGAACTCTGGGAGCGCGGCGTCGCGCTGCGCGCGGATCCGAAGTTGCAGCGCGAACTGCAGGCGGCGCTCGCGACGTTGAACTAAAAGCGTGGCAGTCGCCTGAACCTGTGGCCCATTAAGCGCATGCTCGACGACCTCGAACGCGTGTTGTTCGACGAAGCCACGATCCTCCGCCGCCTCGATGAGATCGCGGCGCGGCTCTCGGCCGATTACCGGGATCGCGAGCTGACCGTGATCGCGGTGCTGAACGGCAGCCTGATTTTTATGGCTGACCTGCTCCGGCGCATTCCGCTGCCGCTGAAACTCGATTGTCTGAGCGTGGCGAGCTATCACGGCGGGACGCGGACAACCGGCGAAGTGGTCTTCAAACAGATCGACCTGCCGGACGTAGCGGGCCGGCACATTCTCATTCTCGACGACATTCTCGACAGCGGCGTGACCCTCGCGGCGATCAGCGAAAAGCTGCGCACAGCGCAGCCGTTGAGCGTGAAAATTTGCGTGCTTCTGCGCAAGGCGAAAGAGCGGCTGCGGCAGGTGGAGGCGGATTATGTCGGGTTCGACATCGAGGATGAATTCGTCGTCGGCTACGGACTCGATTACATGGAACGCTATCGCAATCTCCCGTGCGTCGGGGTCCTGCGGAAAGAGCTGATCGGCGCGGCCTAACGATGCGCGTGGCGGTGCAGTTTTTTTCGCAGCTGAAGGCGTTGGCGGGCGGCGCGGAGGAGGCCGTGGAGTTGCCTAACGACGCCACCGTCGCGCAGCTTTTGGCGCGGCTTTACGAGCTTCATCCCGGTCTGGCGAAATGGGATCGCCATCTTCTTCTCGGCGTCGGCGTGGAATTCGTGGAGCGGGATTACGTGCTCCAGCCTAACGACGAGGTTGCGATCATGCCGCCGGTGCAGGGCGGCTAAGTCATCCTGAGTGCAGCGC
>JBPCRH010000470.1:0-3289 GCA_050997075.1 Chthoniobacterales bacterium | reverse complement strand
GCAGGAAGTTGGCCACCTTATTCGCTCGCTGCCTGCGGATCGGACGACTTTCTTTCGAGCCGATCTCGTAGAAGAATTTAGTGCCCAGGATAATCACGACCGAGCCGCTCCAATCGGCGATCGCGTTGCCGCAGAAGGCGGAGAGGCGCCCCTTGGGATCGAGCCAGATGTAGCCGACAATCCAGAGGAGTAAAAGAGTCAGGGCCACAAGCGACAACGAGTGCCGATAGAACCAGGAGCGCGGCGGCCGCGGGCGTTTCTTCGCAGTCATCGGGACGACCTACTTGAAACCGCGGAGAGCTAGTCGACGCAGCGGCGCGACTTAGCCGACGGCCGCGTTTAACTGCTCCACGCCGATTCCGCGGAGCTGGAACAGCTTGATCAAGGCTTCCTCGATCAGGTTGTTCGGGCAGGAAGCGCCGGCGGTGATCCCGACTACTACCGGGCCGGGCGGGAGCCAGTCATTCACGACTTCTTCCGCGCGTTGGTGCAGGTTGTAGTGCTTGGTCTCTTTCTCCGAGATCAGCCGACTGGCGTTGAGCACAAAGTAAGTCGGAAGCTTTTCCTCACCCATCTCGGCGAGGTGCGAAGTGTTCGAGCTATTGTAACCACCGACGACGAGAAGCAGGTCCATCTTCACGTCGAGGAGCTCGCGCAAAGCATCCTGCCGTTCCTGGGTCGCGCCACAGATGGTGTCGAAGAAGCGAAAGTTTTTCGTCGCCAACTCGGCGCCGTCGCGATCGGCCACCGCTTGTTGGATGCGCCGCTGCACTTCCTCCGTCTCGCCGCGCAGCATCGTTGTCTGGTTGGCCACGCCGATCGTTTTGAGGTGAATGTCGGGATCAAACCCGGCGGAGTAGGCTCCGCGGAACTTCTCGAGGAAGGCCTGCTTATCGCCACCGTGCCGGATGTAATCGCAGACGTAATCGGTGTCCGCGAGGGTGAGCACGACGAGGTAATGTCCCTTGCCGTCGCCGAGCGCGCGCGAGCTCGTCGCCTTGGTTTCTTCGTGCTCGGCTTTGCCGTGGATGATCGAGGTGGCAGATTCGCTGGCGTATTTGCGCACTCGTTTCCAGACACTCATGACGTCGCCACAAGTCGTGTCGACGATCTGGCAACCGAGATCCTTGATCTGCTGGAGGATGGAAACTTCGGTCCCAAAGGCCGGCAGGATGACCACGTCATCCGGCTGCAAATCGGCGAGGTCGGCCTGTTTGTTCGGCCCCGTGAGATTTTTAATGCCTAACGACGAGATCTGCTCGTTCACTTCCGGGTTGTGAATGATCTCGCCGACGATGAAAAGGCGGCGGTCTTTGAAGACCTTGCGCGCGGCGTAAGCCAGGTCGATCGCGCGCTCGACGCCGTAGCAAAAGCCGAACTGTTTCGCCAGCCGCACGGTCACGCCGCCGACCGAGATGATGCCGCCGGTCCGCCGAACTTTGTCGACGATGTCGCTGCGATAGTGCGCCTCCACCTGTTCCTGGACCGCGGTCATCACCTCCGGGGTGCGGAGGTTGACCTTGTTACGCGCGGTCGTGCCGCTGGAAATGAGGTTCGCGCTCATAGGAGGAACTATGCGGCCGCTGGGCGCCTTTTTCCAGTGCTCCGGCCGCCGGCATGAAACTGCGCTGTTTTGCGCGGCAGGTTTAGCCGTCGGTCAGCAAAGGACCCTGCGGATCGTGAAACCAAGCCGGCGAGTGCATGAACGAACGCGGCGGATCGGGATCCTTGCTCTGATCGAGACGCGTCACGCGGCTGGCATACTCTTTATCTTCCGGCTGAGTGGTCGCGATGCTCACCGGCGTCCCGACTTTCACGAGTGCAAAGAGACGTGCGGCTGCTTCGCGATGGAGGCGGATGCAGCCATGGGTGTGCGGAACCGGATGCACGAAACCTTCGTGGAAGCCGTAAGCGGGGAGAAATTCGCACCAGTAAGCCATCGGGTAACCCGCGTCCGGCTCGCTCACGCGGCGCTTGTTTTTGATCTTGTCGGTGATGTGGAAATTACCCTTCGGCGTGGTGTTATTTTTGCCGACATTCCCCTGCACCGCCATGAGGAGGCGATCGCCTTCCATGACGTAAACATTCTGAGTCGAGAGGGAGAGTTTGACCGCGACCTTATCCGGGTTGTGCGGCTTGAGTGCGGTGACGTGGTAAGGCCCGCTGCTGCCGGTGGTCATCGTGCCGCAGCTCGAGAGGAGCGCAGCCGCGACGGGGAGAGCGAGTAAAGCGAGACGGGAAGAGATACGCATAATTTTCCCAAGCTGGAGTTTGTCGCGCCCTTGTCAACCGCGGCGGCCCTCGTGGCCCGGGCCTTCGGCGATGAGCGCATCGAAACGCGGCGAAGGCCGCGCGTAGGGCGGATATTCCCGCGCCGCGTCAGCGGGACGGTAACGCCAGTATTTATACACCCACATCCAGGGCGCGGGATCGCGCCTAACGACCGGCTCGAACCGATCCCAGCACAACTGCGCCACCTCCTGGTGCGAAGCGCCCGGCGGAATCTCCAGCTTCGGTTGCAGAATGACGCGACTGCGCCCGCCCGGCAGCGGCACCGCATGAGCCGGGACGATCGGCGCGCCGGTTTTTGCCGCGAGCCAGGCATGCGCGAAGGTCACCGAAGTTTGCAGCCCGAAGCAATTGATCGCGACCGTCGGCTGATGGAGTTGAAGCGCGAGATCGACTAAAATCGCGACCGAACCGCCGCGGCGGAGCGCTTTGTAAAGCCGCACGATCCCGCCGTCGCGGGGGACGATCTTATGGCCGGAGCGGGTCCGGAGCTGATTGAAAATCGGATCGAGCGCGCTGTTCTTAAACTCCTGCGTGATGATGTGCGGGGTAATGCCAACCCAGCCGCAGGCGAGGCTGAGGAGCTCGAAATTTCCGTAATGGTAGCAAGCGAAAATGTGCGGGTTCTTCCGTCCGACGGTGCGCTCGAATTCATCGAGCCCCTCGAACTCGATCAACCTCCGGAAGTTGCTCTCGTTCAGCCGCGGGCTCCAAAAGAGATCGACCATCGTCCCGGCGAAATGCTGGTAGGACTGCCGCGTAATCTGCTTGCGCGCGGCGTCGGAAAGCTCGTTGCCAAAAGCCGCTTCCAGGTTCTCGAGCGCGACATCTCTCCCATGTCGATCCAGCGCCGCGGCGAGCGCGCCGAGCACGCGCCCGAGTTGAAAAACAAGCGGCCGCGGGAGCTTCGGAATGACCGCCGCGAGGAAGCGCACGCTCCCCACTTCGAGACGATAGCGAAATGATTTCCAGTTCGACTTCATCGCGCGGATTCTAAATC
>JBPCRH010000268.1:0-6514 GCA_050997075.1 Chthoniobacterales bacterium | reverse complement strand
GGCCGATGAATTTTTTCCTGAACGGCGAGCAGGTTGAGCGCGACGACGCCGCCACGATCGATGAGTTGATCACGCGTCTCGAGCTCGCGCCGGAGACGACGCTGGTGGAGCATAACGGCATTGCGCTGCGCCGCCGCGATTGGCCTAACGAGCCCGTGCGCGAAGGAGATCGGGTCGAGATCCTACGCGTCGCCGCGGGCGGCTAGGCTGGCCAATATGCTGTAGACGTTTCCCTCTGGGAAACGCGGGGGTCGGGGTCGAATACGGTAACGACGTCGAGACCCGCGCTTCGCAGAGCGAAGCGTCTACAGCTAGTCAGCGCTCTTTTCCGCTTTCTCGCCGTTTCCGACGATGTCGCCATCCTGGAACAGGATGCCCTGTAGAATTTTGCGCCAGTCCGGTTTTTGACGCAGTAAAAACTCGAGGTCCATGCCGAAGTGTTTGAATTCCTCCTGCTGCGCGTTCTGCATGATCGCTTTCGCGTCCTTGTTCTTCTCGACCGCCATGCGCTGTTCGTACCAGTCGATGGCCTGCGCCTCTTCGATGACCGAGAGAATCATGCGCGCAAAGGTGCGCGTTTCCTGCGGCAGTTCGTTCGGCGGCTCGTGATATTGATCGAATCCCATGCCGGAGATTCGACTGCCCGGTCGTCCGCGGCCAGTTAATTTGTGACGTTATAAACTTCCACCAGGCCAATCCCGCTATTGCCATTCACGTCGGAAAGAATCGCCGTGTAGTTCCCGGGCGCGACCGAGAGAAGGAGAGCGGCTTCCAGGGTGTTGGGCGGCGCGAGGTTCAAGCTTTGTAGCTGGCCTGCGTTGTTGTCCTGCTGCCAGTCGTCGTTCTGCGCGATGACTAAGCCGTTGTCGTCAAAAATAGTGAGGGTCGGGTTCGGCAGCGGATTCGCGATGGATGCGGCGAGCGAAGGCCCGAGCCCGCGGATGACGACGGCTTTGGTCGTTGTGCCGCCGACGATCAGGCCGGCGATCATCTGGCCGTCGCCGGTATCGACCGAGGCGCGGGTCGAGATGTTGAGTAATTGCGGGACGTTGACCGAATCGAGATCGTAAACTTCGACGAGCGCGATGTTGTCCGTGGCGCCGTCGATCCCGGTAACGACGGCAGTGTAATTGCCGGGGCCGAGCGCGGTGAGAATGGCAGACTCGCGTGGATCAGTCGGAGCGAGGCCGCTGTCGACGATCGCCTGTTCGTTCGCGTTCGACATCCAATCGTTATTGCTCGCGATGAGCTGACCCGCGCCGTCGAAAAGCTGGAGGTTCGGATCAAGCAACGGGAAGTTAACTCCGCGCGCGCCTAACGATGGCCCGAGGGCTCGCACGATGATGTTCTTGGTCCCGCCGCCGTTTCCGAGGATGAAACCGCCAATGAGCACATTCTGGTCGGTCTGTGCGCGGGCGCGGGTGGAGATGTTGAGCAACGAGTCGCCGCTCGGGCCCGGAGTGGCGGAAGGATTAGGGGTCGGCGTAATGCTGGGGTTGGGCGTGGCGGAAGGGGTTGGGGTTGCGCTCGCGGTCGGCGTTGCGCTGGCCGTCGGCGTAGGACTCGGCGTTGGCGGGATGGAGGGTGTGGGCGTCGGCGAGCCCGTGGCGCTCGGGGAGGGGGTGACGGTCACCGTCGGGGAGGGAGTCTGTCCCTGAGCGCTGGAAAGAGACGAGAGACCAACGACCCAGAGCAGGAGAAGCAGCCGCCGCGTGCGCACGCACAACCATTCCTTGCGCTCTCCACGCGGTAAAGGGCTGCGTTGCACTTCCTGCCGATTTTCCACCGCGCTGGCGCGCGAAGCTTGCGCTGGCCGGACCCCCCGACTTGGAACCCGCTACGGCGGCGGCAGGGACGTACCAGATTTGCTTTTGACCAGACCGATGTCAGTGCTGTTAATCCGCCCGTCCGTGTTGAGATCTTCGCGGAAGTTGGAGCTGCTGATCGCCTGGCCCGATTTGGATTTTGTCTGCGCGATATCGGCGGAATTCACCTTGCGGTCGCCGCTGGTGTCTCCGGCGAGCAGACCGATTCGCACGGCAATGTCATTGGTGTTCGTCCCATCGTTTACGTTCGCGAGCGTCAGAGTGACGTACTGCGCGTTTGACCCGCGGGTGAAATCCATCGTCACGACCGTCGTCCCGCTGCCACTTACAGAAGTTACGTTGGCCGTCCCGGAAGTAACCGCCGCGGCGGAGAAGGTCACCGCGCTGGGGAAGGTGATAACTGCCTGAAAGCTTTTCGTGGACCCACCAGAGCGGCATTCCACTCCCGGGGTGCCAGAGAGCGGCAACGGAACATCGAAGGGAACGCCGCCGTGGAGTTTGCGCGAGACCGCGCTGAGGGCTGCGACGGGGAAAGAATTGGTCCAAAACGCCGCGGCGCCCCCGCTGCGGCGAATGATGAAACCCGCGCCCTGTGGAATAAGATCGCCTCCGCGGTCGGAAGAAGTGCTGTCGCCCAAGAGTCTCCAGTGCGTGTCGAAATAGTAGGTGGCACTGGCGCTTTTGTTGAAGCCGGCCTGCGCGTTGTTGAAAAGAAGAAGCTGATCGTTAGGCCCGAGCGCGCCGCCCAGGCCGGTGGCGTCGAGGGCGACACCAATCGGCCGGATGAGACCGGCGGGATTGTCCTGCCCCGGACTGGCCGCAGTTTCGAGTGGGACGGTCACTTTTTTCAAAAGCACGCTCCCGAGATTGGTGAGGGGCAGCGTCGGCGCGCCGTTGTCGTTGCGGACGATAAAGTAGCCGGCAGGCTCCAAAGCGTCGTCGTCACCCACGCCCGCGGCGTTCACTCGCTGCCAGGCGCCGTTATTAAAGTAGTATTCGGCCGCAAACGGAAGATTAATGCCCGCCGCGGAATAGTCCGGCACGCGCAGCAGTGTCTTATAAGCCGGAGGTGAAGTCGTGGGCGTGAACGAAAAACCCGCGTCGCTCGCTGGGAAAATCGTTGCCGGGGTCCAGTAAGGAATGATCGAGACCTGCGTATTTAGCGGAATAGAATCCAGGTTTTCCCCGCCCGTCTCGAGCGTGAAGCTGGAGGCGTCGTTCGCGCTCACGGGATAGGTGCGGCCCTCTTTCGAGTTGGCCACACCGGCCGCGCCGATCAACGCGTAATAATGATTCGGCCGCGCACCGGCAACGTAGACGAATTGATTCGTTGCGAACCCCGGGGAACCGGCCACCGAAAGCGTGCTGCCAGTTGCGGAGATGATCGCCCCGACAAAAGCCGGTGGGCGCGTGAAAGGACTGGCCACGAACGTATCCGAATTAGCCAGACAGGAAGTGGTCGTGAATCCGACCGGATCGGTGACCACACTGTCCGCGCGGGCGGCGCAAATGAAACCGGCCACCAAGAGGGCAGCGGAGAGGAAATGCTTTTTACTGAAATGGTTCGGAAAAAGCATCGCGGATGGTAGTTGAGGACCGGCGAAGATCAAACCACTTTCGGGTCCGCTTTCCCAGTAATTTCCTTTGTACCGTGCAAGATAGCGCACGGTCGCCTTATTCCCACTCGATCGTGCTCGGAGGTTTTGTCGAGATGTCGTAGCAGACGCGATTCACGCCCTGGACTTCGTTTACGATCCGGCTCGAGATGCGGGCGAGGATTTCGTAGGGCATGCGCACCCAGTCGGCGGTCATGCCATCCTGGCTCTCGACGATCCGGAGCGCGACCGTGTTCTCGTAGGTGCGCTGATCGCCCATCACGCCGACGGAACGAACCGGCAGGAGGACGGCAAATGATTGCCAGACCCGGTAATACCATTCGGACGCTTTCATTTCGCTCACCACGATGGTGTCTGCGTCGCGCAAAATCCGGAGCCGCTCGGGCGTAACTTCGCCGAGAATCCGGACGGCGAGTCCAGGCCCGGGGAAGGGCTGGCGTTGCACGATCTCGTTCGGCAAACCGAGCTGCTGGCCGGCGAGGCGGACTTCGTCTTTGAAGAGCTGCCGCAACGGCTCGACCAGCTGGAAATGCATCTTCTCGGGCAGACCGCCGACGTTGTGATGGCTCTTGATCATCGACGCGGGATTGCCGGCGATCGCGACGCTCTCAATCACGTCGGGGTAGAGCGTGCCTTGCGCGAGGAACTTAAAATTCGATTCGTCCGCGGTTTTACTGCCCGCCAGTTCCATGACCGCGTCCTCGAACACGCCGATGAATTCCGCGCCGATGATCTTGCGTTTCGTCTCCGGATCGGTGACGCCCTTGAGCTTCGTGAGAAAGCGCTCGGAGGCGTCGACGTATTTGAGTTTGATGTGAAAGTTTTCGCCAAAGACGCGCTGCACGACTTCGGCCTCGTTCTCGCGGAGCAAGCCATTGTTCACGAAAATGCAGGTTAGCTGATCCCCGATCGCCTTGTGCAAAAGCGCGGCCGCGACCGAGGAATCGACGCCGCCGCTCAGACCGAGGACGACATTTTCCGTCCCGACCTGCTCGCGGATGCGGGCGCAGGCGTCGTCGATGAACGAGCCCATCGTCCAATCCATCGCGCAATGGCAGACGCGGAAGAGGAAGTTCTCGATGATCTCCTTGCCCCGTGGCGTGTGCGACACCTCCGGGTGAAATTGGAGCGCGAAAAGCTGCCGAGTTTCATCCGCGATCGCGGCGAAGGCGGAGTTCTCGGTGTGCGCGATCGCCGCAAAGCCTTCGGGCAGCGCGGTCAATTTATCGCCGTGGCTGTTCCAGATATCGATCTGCTCGCCGAGACCCTCGAAGAGCGGACTCCTCCCCTCGAGCTGGAGAATGCCGGCGCCGTATTCGCGCCGGGCGCTATTCTCGACTTCGCCGCCGAGATGGCGCCCCATCAATTGCATCCCGTAGCAGATGCCGAGGACGGGCACGCCTAACGAGAAGATCTGGAGATCGATCTGGGGCGCGCCTTTTTCGTAAACGCTCGCCGGGCCGCCGGAGAGGATGATGCCCTTGGGCGCGAGCCGCTCGATCTCGCTCGCGGTGATGTCGCAGCGCACGATCTCGGCGTAAACCTGGCATTCGCGCACCCGGCGGGCGATGAACTGCGTGTACTGCGAGCCGAAATCGAGAATGAAAATGCGTGAAAGCGCCGCCGGGTTCACGGGGTGGAATCGCCGCCGCGCGGCTGAATGAAAGGATCGTCGGGGCCGCGATCGAGCGGGCCGATCTGGCCCTGGCCGCTGACGCCGCGGGCGAGGTGTTCCTGCACGACTTCGGCCGGCGGAGTGTCCGAAGCGCAACCGCTGCTCCAGCAGCCGGCCGCGGCGGCAAGGGCGAGGACAAGCGGCTTCAAGCGCTCAGGATAAAAGCGCGGCCGGACATTGCAAGAAGGACGATTCTTCGATTGCCGGAAACGCGCTGCCGGATGATGAAAGGCAGCAGCGCGCCCCTTGCCTAACGAATGCTCGACTCCGATCTGCTTCTCCAAGCCTACCGCCTCGGCGTCTTTCCGATGGCGCTGCCGGACGGCGAGATCGGCTGGTTCTCGCCCGACCCGCGCACGATCGTGCCGCTTGATCATTTTCATGTCCCCCACGGCCTGCGCCGGGAACGGAGCAAGCTCGCCGGCGAGATTCGCGTCGACACCTGCTTCGAGGTCGTGATGCGCGCTTGCGCGGCGCGGGACGAGACTTGGATCAACGAGGAGATCATCGAAAGCTACGTCCGCCTGCACGAGCTCGGTTTTGCCCATTCTCTCGAAGTCTGGGCCGCGCCTAACGAACTCGTCGGCGGCCTTTACGGTGTTGCGATTGGGGGCGCTTTTTTTGGTGAGTCGATGTTTCACCGCGTCACGGGTGCCTCAAAGATCGCGCTCTGGGCGCTGGTCGAGCGCCTGCGCGAGCGGAGGTTCACCCTCCTCGACACCCAATGGCTCACCCCGCATCTCGCGCAGTTTGGTGCTCGCGAAATCCCGCGCCCGCTTTACCTCCATCTCCTCGCCCAAGCCGTGGATCTGCCGCGGACTTTTGCCTAACGAATCCGCCGGAAAGCGCTGTAGAGGCGAGCGTGTCGCCCGCAACGTGCGGGTCTTCAGGCAATTTACCGGACAAGCTTTTCAGCAACCATCCCGAAAAAGCGGCCGACACGGCCGCCTCTACACGGCCTGCTCCCCCGCGCTTGCCCGCTTCGCGGATTCCGGCATAGTGACAGCCGCAACGCGGCTGGATAGCTCAGTTGGTAGAGCAGAGGACTGAAAATCCTCGTGTCGGGGGTTCAATTCCCTCTCCAGCCACCTTCCCGGAGTCGCGGCCCGGTCCGGCCTAACGATTTCGCCTGACGACTCCGCGCCATGCTGCTCCATTCGTTAGTCCGAATTGACCATCCTCCGGCTCCCGGCTAACCTGCTGCATGAGTATGCCATCCGTGCTCACGGAGGCGGTCGGCGCAGCTCCGCCACGCCGCGCTAACCAGAGCCCAACCACCACTCCGAAGTCCCACGTCCTCGAGCAGATCGCCGAGCATGTTTTGCTCGATGGTTTTCGCATCGTCATCGATCTCGAGAAGAGCAAAGGCTCGTATCTCTACGATGCCGCGCACGATC
>JBPCRH010000382.1:0-2811 GCA_050997075.1 Chthoniobacterales bacterium | reverse complement strand
GTTGAACCGTCATGACTGGATCCTACGTCTTCCCGCCGGCGGGTTGCCCATCGCGCCGCATCAAACCGCCTGGCTGGAGCGCGGTCTTCAATCCTTGCAAGACGCCAGCCTTCGCGAGGCGGAAAAGCTCTCCACCGTCCTGCTCGTCCGCGGCTTCGTCCGCAACGACGTCATGCTCACCGCCGGCGCATCGGGCCGTGACGCGATGCCGGCCTATGGGCGCCTGCTGAGCCGGCTCACCGACCGCCTCCAGTTCCCCGCGCTGCGCCAGGCGATCGCGGCGGGCGCGTTCGAACCGGACGACGATGTCGACGGCGCCTTTTATTTCGGTCTTGAACGCATCCTCGATGGCATCGACGTGCTGACGCGCATGGGCAGCCGCACGAACGGCGCCTGAGCGGGAATGACAATCGTCTTGGCGCTCCCCAACGCCGTCATTTCGATCCGACCTTCGGTCGGATCGAAAAATCTCTCGTTGAAGTCA
The DNA here is from genome assembly GCA_050997075.1 of Chthoniobacterales bacterium. Classification (GTDB taxonomy): domain Bacteria; phylum Verrucomicrobiota; class Verrucomicrobiia; order Chthoniobacterales; family UBA10450; genus Palsa-1392. Next base: position 2,327 of record JBPCRH010000382.1, on the reverse strand, counting down.
ATGAACGGCGTTCGTCTTGCGGAGCCTACGAAGGTTGTCTCACGACAAGAGATTTCTCCACTGCGGTCGAAATTGTATAGACCGGAGACATCCTGGACGCCCGTTCGGAGACATGGTGGACACATTTCGGGGCATCCTCTCCCGGCAAAGGAGGGAGACGATGTCCTGGCAGGAGCAGTCCGTCATGTCGCTTCGAGAAGAATTCGTGGTCTTGGCCGAACGAGACGACGCCAACGTCCGGGAGTTGTGCCGGCGCTACGGCATCAGTCCCACCACCGGCTACAAATGGATCGCCCGGCATCGCGCGGAGGGAGCCGCCGGGTTGGCGGAGCGCTCGCGCCGTCCGCTCACCTCGCCCGCGCGGACCGAGTCGGCGGTGGAGCGGCGCGTGCTTGAGCTGCGGGAGCGGCAGCCGACCTGGGGCGGGCGCAAGCTGGCGCGCCGTCTGGCCGATCTCGGGGCGGCGGCGGTTCCCGCGCCCAGCACCATCACCGCGATCTTGGACCGGCACGGTCTCATTGATCCGGACGCCGCCCAAACCCATCGTCCCGTGCAGCGGTTCGAAGCCGCCACGCCCAACGCGCGCTGGCAGCTCGATTTCACCGGCCATTTCGCGCTGGAGCGCGGGCGGTGTCATCCCTTGCCGGTGCTCGACGACCACTCCCGCTTCGCGCTGGGCGTGGCCGCCTGTCCCGACGAGCAAGGATCCACCGTCCAGGCGCAGTTGACCGCCCTGTTTCGCCGCTACGGCCTGCCCTGGAGCCTGCTGTGCGACAACGGCCCGCCCTGGGGCGCGACCCGCGCGGAGCATCAGTTGACCACGCTGGGGGTCTGGCTGATCCGGCTCGGCGTCGAGGTGCGGCACGGCCGTCCCCGCCATCCGCAGACCCAAGGCAAGCTGGAGCGGCTCAACCGCACGTTGACCGCCGACGTGATCGATCGCCGGCGCTACCCCGATCTGGCGGCGGCGCAAAGCGCCTTCGATGCCTGGCGCGAGACCTACAACCACGAACGGCCCCACGAGGCGCTGGAGTTGGCCACGCCGATCACGCGCTACGCCCCCAGCCCCCGCCGCTTCCCCGAAACGTTGCCAGAGATTGGGTACGCGCCCGGCGACGCGGTGCGCAAGGTGGATGCGGCGGGACAGATCAGCTGGCAAGGGCGCCCCTGGAAGGTGAGCGTGGCCCTCGCCGGACAGCCGGTCGGGATCCGCCCGACGCTGGTCGAGGACGTGGTCGAGATCCGGTTTTGTCACCAGCTCGTGCGCACGCTCGATCCCCGCGGGGATTGAGCGTGCGATCATTAGGTCCGCCATTGGAGTGTCCACCATGTCTCCGCACACCCGTCCACCATGTCTCCGGTCCAAACAGGGATGACGGAAAGGGACGGAAAAACGAAGGTTGTCTAACGGCAAGAGGCCCCTTCGGGATGACGGATGGCGCAAAATGCGCGCTGACGGCCCGCGGCTTTTGCCCGATCGGAGGTTTTTATGCGCATTCGTATTGCTCGGCTTGCGTCAATGGCGCTCGCACTCTGTTTGCTGGCGCCGGCGGCGGCGTCCGCGGTCAGTGCAACGCCGGCCGCAAATGCCGGGACACCGGTCACGTTTCCGAACCGGATCGCCGATCTCTCGCCCGACGGTAAATCCATGGCCGCATACGACGCGAGCAACAAGCTCTGCGTTTACGATGTCGCAACCCAGAAACAACGCGCCTGCGCCGATTTGAAAGCGAAAAAGATCGCGCTTCGGTCCGACGACATCGTCTGGTCGCCGGACAGCACGAAGATTGCCTTCGCCGAACGCGCATTTGAATACCTAATCGACGGCGATCTGTGGGTGATGGATGCGGCCACTGGGCGGCTGACCGATCTCACTGACGACGGCTACCAGGGCACATTCTTCCCATTCGGCAAGGAAAAAGATGCGCTCAAAGGCAAAACAGTCTTTGAGGACGTGCTGCCGGCGTGGTCGCCCGACAGCTCTAAAATCGCCTTCTCGCGTAGCCCCTTCGTCAATGGCGAGCAGGCCGGCAATGAGCTTGCCGTCATCCCGGCGGCTGGCGGCGCTGTGACGATCGTCACGAAGCCGAGCGCCGAAGTCGGGGGCGTGCTCTATTGGGGGCTCGCCTGGACGCCGGACGGCGGTTCGATCGCCTACTCCTACGTGGGCGTTGATCCGTCCGACCCGCAAGGCGGTCTCTGGATCGTGAACTCGGCGGGCGGAACGCCGCACCGCTTGCTTTCGACCGATCTTAAGCTCGGCCGCCCGATCGTGCTCGCCATCAACGCGACCGGCGCAACCGCGCTCATCCTCTATATCGACGCCG
>JBPCRH010000334.1:0-8410 GCA_050997075.1 Chthoniobacterales bacterium | reverse complement strand
CAAACGCGACGCGACCATGGTGATCGTCGGCGCGATTGAACCGATGACCCACGATTTTGCGACGGCGCAGATTGTCATGAAACGGCGCAGCATTGCCGGCTCCTTGATCGGCGGCATCGCGGAGACGCAGGAGATGCTCGACTACTGCGCCGAGCACAACATCGTCTCCGACGTGGAGATAATCACGATGCAAGAGATCAACGAGGCCTATGAGCGGATGCTCAAGAGCGATGTGAAATATCGCTTCGTCATCGACATGACTTCGCTGAAGAACGCGGCCTAACGACTGCGAGTGACCCGGACTTCGGGACGATAAGTTATCCGCACGAGCAGATCGCCGCGGCCGCCGCGCGGCCGCGGCATGCCTTCGCCGGCGAGGCGGATGATTTCGCCATGTTTCACTCTTTTGGGAACCGTTACGTGGATCATCCCGCCGGTCGGGCGTTCGATCATCTCCGAGCCGCCTTGCTCGGCGCGCTGTGCGCTGATCCGCAGGTCGGTGCGCAAATCGGCGCCGCGGACTTTGAAGCGAAAACCGGGAAGGGCCTTGAGGTGTAACTCGACGTAGCCGGGTGAGTCATGTCGCGGAATCCGGAGCCGCGCGCCGGGCGCGGTCTGCGCGGGGATGGTGACGCGATAAGTCTCGGCGCCGTTGGCGTTCGCCGGATCTTTGACGGTGAGGCTCAAAGTCATGCCGCGAAGGAAGTCTTCGATCCGCAAGCGCACTTCCTCCTTGATATTGTGCTCGATCTTCGCGCTGCGTTTCGGCGCGGCCTGCTGGCTGACGCGCTCGAGTTCGCGATCATAAGTGCGCCGACGTGCGGGATCGCTGAGCACTTCGTAGGCAGCGTTCAGAGTTTGCGAGCGCGCGCCGGCTACCGGGTCGTTCTGATTTAGATCCGGATGAGACTTTCGCGCCAGCACCCGATAGGCATCACGGATTTGCAGCGGCGTGCAGTCACGCGACAAACCGAGCGTCGCGTAATGATCTTCCGCTAGAGAATCATTAGCCACGGCGCAACTTCGCGAGCATCACGATGAAGGCAACGAAAGGTCGCGGGTTACTCGTCGCCAGGTGACGCGCTAACAGCGGAGCCACGTCCCAAAGTAAGAGTGTTCTCTTTCCCGCCGCCGCATCCTCGCCGGACGGCAAGCGCATCGTCGATTCCGGATGAGCGGGCGTGAGGGCGGTGAATCGTGACGCGCGGAAAGCGCGTGTAAGTTCCGGACGAGTGAGCAGAGCATTCGTCAAAGAAGATGTCGACCTGCCGGAACCTTCCGGCCGGAAGCGCTCGGCGTCGGGTCTGCCTCCGGGGGCGATCAATTACATCACCGCGCGGGGCGCGGCGCGTTTGCGTGCGGAACTGGAAAAGCTCCAGCGTGCGCCCGGAGCTGAGGCCGATCGCATCTCCGACCTGCGCGAGATTCTTGAGGCAGTAAACGTCGTCGAGGTGCCGGAGGAGCCGGGAAAAAGCGTCGGCTTCGGAGCTCTCGTCACCGTGCGTGACGCGCAGGAAAACGAGCGCTCCTTTCACGTTGTCGGCGTCGAGGAGCTGGCCTTTTACCCTGATGCGGTGAGCTGGATTTCACCGATCGGCAAAGCCCTCCTGATCGCCACCCTGGGCGAGCGCATCACCCTCGAAGAAAGCGGTCCGGTCCGCGTGGTGAGAATTGAATATCCGACCGCGTGAGCTCTGGCGCGCACCGGTTGCTCGGTGATTGCGCGAGCTCTGGAAATAGTCCACGGTCGCCACCGATGCGTCACTGGGTCATGCAAAAGAGGGTCAGCTTTCTTCTTCTTATTTTGGCGCTCGGCGTCGGGCCGACCTCCGCCGGGCCGATCGATTTCCTGAAACGCGTCGGCCGTTCGATTGTTCATCCGCACCACGTCCAGCCGGCGCCGCGGAAGACGAAAGTTACGAGTCGAAAGACCAAACCGACGACTGACCCGAACGAAAAGATCGCGGTTGCGCCGAGCACTCCTGGCCCAGCCGCCTCCGTCGCTCCGATGGTGGCAACTGTGCCGACCATTTCACCCACGCCGGTCCGCGCCGCCAATGCCGTGCCGACGGGGAAAGTCTCCGGAGCGGATTTGCCCTACGGCGTGCCGGTGGCGGGCCGCCCCGGGTTTGTGACCAGTCCTTATTCGCCCACCGGAGGCTACGTCGACGTACGCAGCTTCCCGCGCGGGAGCGAAGTCCGGGACCCGTACAGCGGGAAGGTCTTCCGGACGCCTTGAGCCGGCGCGTGGATAATCACGGCCGCCATTCCAAGGTTTTTAGTTTCCAGCCTAACGAATTCGCCCGGACCGTGCGATAGTGGCGGGTGCAGAAGAAACTTTTCGCGGAACTCGGCCTCGCGCCGGAGATCCTCAAGGCAGTCGAGAAAATGGGCTTCGAAGAAGCCTCGCCGATTCAATCCGCCGCTATCCCGGTCCTGCTCGAAGGTGCCGATGTGGTTGGCCAATCGCAGACCGGTTCCGGGAAGACCGCGGCCTTTGGCATTCCCGCGATCCAGCTTGTCGACGCCAGCCTGCGCGCGCCGCAAGTGCTCATTCTTTGCCCGACCCGCGAGCTCGCGGTGCAGGTCGCCGAGGAGATCGCGAAGCTCGCTTTCTTCAAACGCGGTGTGCGCGAGCTGCCGATCTACGGCGGGCAATCCTATGAGCGGCAATTCCGCGGCTTGAGTGCCGGCGCGCAGATCATCATCGGAACCCCTGGCCGCGTGATGGATCATCTCGAGCGGAAAAGTTTGCGGCTCGACCAGATCAAGATGGTCATCCTCGACGAAGCCGATCGCATGCTCGACATGGGCTTCGTCGACGACATCAAGAAGATCCTGCGCGATACGCCTAACGAACGCCAGACCGTCTTCTTTTCCGCGACGATCCCGCGGCCGATCGCGGAATTGATCAAGACTTTTACGCGCAACCCCGTGAACGTCCGCGTCGATGCCGAAGCGTTGACCGTGCCGAAAATCGAGCAGATTTACTACGAAGTGGATCGGCGCTCGAAGCTCGAGGTTCTCTGCCGATTGATCGATCTTGAGGACGTAAAACTCGCGATCATCTTCTGCGCGACCAAGATGATGGTCGACGAACTGACCGAGCATCTGACCGCGCGCGGCTACAGCGCCGATAAGCTGCACGGCGACATGACGCAGGCGATGCGCGAGCGGGTGGTGGCGAAGTTTCGCCGGCGCGCGATCGAGATCCTGGTCGCGACCGATGTCGCGGCACGCGGTCTCGACGTCGATGACATCGAGGTCGTTTTCAATTACGACCTGCCGCACGACGGCGAAGATTACGTGCATCGGATCGGGCGCACCGGGCGTGCGGGCAAAGGCGGAAAAGCGGTCACCTTCGTGGCCGGGCGCGAGATTTATCGGCTCGAAAATATTCAGCGGTTCACGAAAAGCCGAATCCGGCGCGAGAAGATTCCTTCGGTCGAAGAAGTGGAAGGCAAACGCACCGATGCCTTCATCGAGTCCCTGCGCGAGACCCTGGCGAAGGGCGAATACAAACGCCACGACGAGATGCTCGATCGACTTCTCGGGCAGGATTATTCCGCGACCGATATCGCTTCGGCGCTGATTCACTTGTTAGGCGAAGATCGCAATCGTGCCGGGCAGGCGATCCCGGAAGATCGTTACGCGAACTCACCCGATCCGCGCGCGCGGGAACGGCGCGAACGCGGGCGCGATGATTACGAACGCCCGCCGCGCGAACCACGTGAACGCTCGCGCCCTTTCGAGCCGCGCGGCCCGCGCGAAGAAGCCGGCACGGTTTCGCATGAACCGGGCATGGTGCGGTTGGCCTTCAACGCCGGTCGCGCGCACTCAGTTGTGCCGGGCGATTTTGTCGGCGTGATCGCGGGCGTGACCGCGATCCCGAAAGGGGAAATCGGCGCGATTCATTTGCAGGCGACGAAGTCGCTCGTTGACGTCGCGGAAGCGCGCGTGCCGCTGATCCTGAAAAAGCTCAACGGCATCCAGTTCAAAGGCCGGAAATTAGCCGTCCGTATCGCGAAGTAGCATCGATTAAACGTTGTCATCCCGAGCGGAGTCGAGGGATCCCGTGGCGAGACTGGGAAGCGACTCCACGGGATTCCTCGACTTCGCCTTCGGCTCCGCTCGGAATGACCGTAGAACTATGACGAAAAAGACTCTCGGGAACTCGGACATGGAGATCACGCCGATCGGTTTCGGCGCCTGGGCGATCGGCGGCGGTGACTGGCAATTTGGCTGGGGCGAACAGGACGACCGCGACTCGATCGCGGCGATTCAGCGCGCGCTCGAGCTCGGGATGAATTGGATCGACACCGCGGCGATCTACGGTCTCGGACATTCTGAAGAAGTGGTCGCGCGCGCGCTCGCAGATTGGAAAGGTGAGCAGCCTTATCTCTTCACCAAATGCGGGATGGTCTGGGATGAAAACGAAAAAGTCGGCTATTCCCTGCGAAAGGAGTCGATCCGGCGCGAGTGCGAAGCGAGTTTGCGCCGTCTGCAACGAGAGACGCTCGATCTTTACCAGATTCATTGGACTGCCGATGAGCTCGAAGAAACGCTCGAGGGCTGGGAAACGCTCGCAGCCTTGCAGCGCGAGGGAAAAGTCCGCTGGATCGGCGTTTCCAACGCGAGCGTGGAGGAAATGGAGAAGCTGGAGGAGATCGCGCCGATCAGCTCGCTGCAGCCGCCTTACTCACTGATCAAGCGCGACGTCGAGGAGTCACAACTGCCCTGGTGCACTAAACACGGCATCGGCACGATCGTGTATTCGCCGATGGCCTCCGGCTTACTGACCGGCGCGATGACGCGCGTGCGGCTCGCGACGATGGACCGCGATGACTGGCGGCTGAAGAATTCCGAGTTTCGAGAACCAAAGCTGACGCAGAACCTGGAGCTGGTGGATCGGTTGCGCGCCGTCGGCGAGCGTCACGGCCGCGCGCCGGGTGAAGTCGCGATCGCCTGGACGCTGCGTAACTCCGACGTGACCGCGGCGATCGTCGGCGCGCGCAACGCCGGTCAGGTCGAAGGCATCATCGGCGCGATGGAGTTTCGCCTAACGAATCAAGAAGTCGCAGAGATAGAAGGGACGTCGGAATGCTGAACAGGATCATCGCTTTTAGTGCGCTATTTCTCTGCGCGGGTTGCGCGAGCATGAAAGTGTCGGACTTCACGAACGAGCGGCCGTTGCTCGATCCGGTGTCCTATTTCACCGGCCAGACTGCGTCATCGGGCGTGATGGAAAATCGCGGCGGCGTGCCTCAGGAGATTGTGAAAACATGGACCTCGGGACGTCGCGAGGGAGAAGTGCTCGTGCTCGAGCAGGATTTGCAGCTCGGCCAGAAAAAACAGCACCGCTCCTGGCGCATTCGCCGGCTCGACGCGCATCACTTCAGCGCAACGGCCAACGACCTGGTCGGCACCGCGACCGGCGAAGCTTATGGAAACGTCTTCACCTGGAGTTTTACGCTCGCGCTTTCACCGGGCAACCCGCTCGCGAATGTGCGCATGACGCAGTGGATGTATCTCCAGCCCGACGGCCGGACCCTGCTCAATCACTCGACGATTCGGAAATTCGGCATCGTGGTTGCCCAAGTGACCGAGGAATTTCGCAAGCAGTAGCGGGTCCAAGCCTTGTTTGCGAGCGTTGTCATCCCGAGCGCAGCGCAGCGGAGTCGAGGGATCCCGCGGGGTTTCTGGGAAGCTCCGGTGCGGAGAGAACCGAACTTGGGCTTTCACGCAGCTCCACGGGATCCTTCGACTTCGTTCCGCTGCGCTACACTCCGCTCAGGATGACAGGTTCGTCGGGGCTTCACTCCGATAACACGTTTGTTGCGCGTCGGGCAGGCCCTATTTCTTTCCTTCGATCTCGTTCGCGAGGTCGTCGACTTGATGGACCTTCCGCAACGCCTCGATGATCGCGGCGGAGTCGACCGACACCGCGCGCGCCACCTTGTCAGTGTATACGTAGTCGAGAACCAGCGACTGGATGTTGCCGTCGAAGATGATGCCGACGAATTCGCCCGCGCGATTCACGACCGGGCTGCCGCTATTGCCACCGATAATATCGGCGTCGCAGACGAAGTCGAAGTTCGTGCCTAGCGAGAGTGAGTCTTTCCGTTCGACCCAGCGTTGCGGGAGATCGAACGGTTCCTTGTTTTCGTGCTCGGCGGAGCGTTCGTAAAGACCGGCGAACTGGGTGAAGGGCGGGATCTGTTTCCCTTCCTGTTCGTAGCCGCGCACGGTCCCGTAGGCGAGACGCAGGGTGAAGGTGGCATCCGGGTAAGTGCTCGCGCCTTCGATGGCGAAGCGCGCTTTCGCGAGCTGCGCGTAGCCCTGTTTTTTGGTTTCGTCGTTGCTATCAAAAGTTTTGCGCGCGCTAAGCGCGGTCGGCTCGACGAGGAGCGCGAGTTTGATGAAAGGATCGTCGGAAGCCTGGAGGGCGGCGCTGTCCGCCGTATAGAGCTGCTTGCGCACGGCCAGGTCTTTTAGTTTCGTCCCGGTAACCAGCTCTGCGGCACGTCCCGCGGGCGACTTACCCGCCAGGACTTTCTGCACGAGTGGGTCGGTCGCTCCAAACTGACCGGCGAGGTCGGTGAGAGAGTTAGTCAGATCCAGCTCTTCGAGATCGTCGTAGATCGGTTGGGTGGAGAAGAGGGCGAGCTCAAGCGATTCGCGTGAGCTTTCCCGGTAGGCCGGGAGACGCTCGCCATTTGGTTTCGCCCGCTCTGCCGCCGCGCGCACGAGGGTGCGGGCGTAGCCGAAGAGGGTGCTGGAAATACCGCGAGGCCGCTCTCCCCGGCCTTCGTAGTAGTCATAGACCGGTGCGTTCTTGATGATGGCGGTTTGCGCCTTTTTGATCTTATCGTAGGCAGCGAGCGATCCCTTGAATTCGGGCCTTTTTGCCATCTCCTGACGGCGTCTGTCCTCGTCGGACTGAAGCTTCGCGAAAATCGCAGGATCGAGCAGGCCGGCGAGCATACCGCCGATGGCTTTGCGGCTGTTCTGCACGCCAAAGAGTTCGTCGCGGGCGCGCCGGGCGTTTTCGAGGGAGCGGCCGCTGTAACTCGTGAGCAGGACTTCGCGGCGGTAGAGGTTCTCCAATCGCTCGGGCATGGCGCGATCGCGCGCGTCAGCCAGTTCGAAGAGAGTGAGCTCGCGATCGGTCCGGCCGGGGTTGCCGCTGACAAAGACGAGGTCGCCTTCTTTCGGTCCGCTGGAGTTAAGCTTGAGATAGTTATCGATTTTGGCGGGCTTGCCGTTTTCGTAAACGCGGAAGAGACAGATATCGAGATCGTAACGCGGATACTCGAAGTTATCCGGATCGCCGCCATAGAAAGCGGCCTGTTGTTCCGGCGCGAAGACGAGCCGGACATCGGTGTAAACCTTGTAGCGATAGAGTTGATAGGAGCCGCCCTCGTAGAGAGTGACGACGTTACTGCGCAAGCCGGTTTTATCCTTCGATTCCTTCTCGATTTGCGCGATGATCGCGCGGCGCGCCGCGAGCGCGGCGGTCGCATCCAGGTTCGGCTTCACCGCATCATTCACGCGCGGCGTTACATCCTCGATCGACTCGAGCACATTGAGCTCAAGATCGAGCGCCGGCTGCTCTTCCGCCTGCGTCTTCGCGTAGAAACCGTCGTGGAGATAGTTATGCTCGGCGCTGCTGAGCTTCTGCAGGGTATCGGCGCCGACGTGATGATTTGTGATCGCGAGGCCGCCTGCGGAAATGAACGAGCCACTGCCGCCGGAGTTGAAGCGGACGCTCGATTTCTGCAGATGCTCGAGCCACTGCGGCGTCGGATCGAACTGGTATTTTTCCTGAAGCTGGGCTTTCGGCGGGTTGTTGAAAAGCCACATGCCTTCATCGGCGCGGGCCGTGAGGAGAGTGCAGCCTAACGAGAGCAGAACGACGGAACGCAGCGAGATCATGACCGGGATTCTAGAACGCACTGGGCCATTCGCCAACTTCTCGGGCAAAAAGCTCGCTTCTGCGCGGGCAACGCGGAAGCTTGAGGCCTGCATGAGCGTCAATTTCGAAGAACTTGATTTCCAAAAGACGCCGCTGGGCGATCTCAGCCTGCGTCGGCGCCGCATCTTTTCGTTAGGCGGTGTTGAAGTTCATGAGGTGCAGCTGGGCGACGCGTTTCTGATGTCGAGCCTGTTTCACGAAGTCGAAGTTGCGCTCGCGCATCTCGGGCTGGGGGAACTAAACGGGTCGGGCTGGGACGTGGTCGTGGGCGGACTCGGTCTTGGCTATACCGCGGCCGCGGCGCTGGAGCATGCGGAAGTCGCTTCCATCCTCATCGTCGATGCGCTCCAACCGTTGATCGACTGGCATGAGCGCGGGCTCGTGCCGCTGGGCGCGCAACTGACCGGCGATCCGCGTTGCCAAATGGTCCAGGCC
>JBPCRH010000301.1:0-3198 GCA_050997075.1 Chthoniobacterales bacterium | reverse complement strand
GCTCAGATCGAACCAACTCGTCGCCAGCACCCGCAGCCCGTGCGCGAAGAAGAGCGCCACCGCCATCACCAACGAATCGACCAACTGTTGGAACTGCGTATTTAATTCCTGTCGTCGAGCCAGCATCGTGAGTAACAACCAACCGCGGAAAGTCCCAGCCATCGCAACTTCCGCGCCCGGGCGCAAGATATGATCACCCGTCCCGCCGGTAAAGGTAGCCGCTGTCTCGTCGGCGTGATCGCCGATCGCGCCGCGCTCGCCAAGGCCACCCGCCTGCGCACGCAGCCCGACTTCTTCGAGCTGCGGCTCGACGCCCTCGCCGATTCTCTCGCGGAAACCGAGAGCGCCTTGCCCCAACTGGGCGCCCCGCTCATCTGCACCGCTCGGCATCCGGCCGAGGGCGGCGCGCACGATCTCTCCACGAAGAAACGCATGGAGTTGCTCCGGCGTTTTCTGCCGCACGCAACCTTCCTCGACATCGAACTGCGCTCCGCCGCGGCGATGGCGCCGCTCCTCGCCGAAGCAAAGCGTGCGACCGTTGCCGTTCTGCTTTCGAGTCACCATCTCCGCGACACACCGGAGACGGCCGCGCTCCGCGAGGAACTCGAGGCCGCCCTCGCTTTTCAGCCAAAAATTTTCAAAATCGCCACCCGCACCGACCATGCCGCGCAGCTCGACCGGCTCGTCACCTTTTTCGTGGAGAATTCTGCGCGCATCCCGCTGGCCGCGATGGGCATGGGCCGGCAGGGTCGCGCCTCGCGCCGGCAACTGCTCCGCCTCGGCTCCGCGCTCAACTATGCCGCCCTCGGCGCCGCCAACGTCCCCGGCCAGCCAACTCTCCCAGAACTCCGGCGCACCCGAGACGCGTATTACCTTTAGCAAGGAAGCAAATCCATGAGCCAGGAATCCAAGAATCGGGTCCCCCACCCCGTTGTCATCCTGAGCCGAAGGCGAAGGATCGCTGACTTTTTCGGCCACGCGCGCGAGGGGACGAGAGTTAGAGATTCTTCGCGGTCCGCTCTGAATGACAGAATGAGAATCTTTTAAAGCCAAGCGCGCCGTCCGATGCCATCGAACCTTGCCCTGCCCGCCGTCGTTCCCGTCATGCCCCTCCCCGGCGTGCTCCTTTTCCCAAACGCTCTCCTTCCGCTCCACATCTTCGAGCCGCGTTTCCGCGAAATGCTCGACCACGCCCTGCGCGATGACCGCATGCTTTGTGTCGCTCTCGTTCGGCCAGAACGTCATCACTGGCGCAAGAGCGCGGATTTTTTCCCGGTCAGCACGGTCGGGCTCATCCGGGCCTGCGTCGGGCGCGAGGACGGCACCTCCGATCTCATTCTTCAGGGTTTGCAGCGGGTGAAATTCACCGGCTTCACCCAGGAAGCGCCCTACCCGATTGCGAGGATTAAGGCACTAAAAACCAAAACCAAGCTGACCGTCGAGACCGACGCGCTCGCGGCCAAGGTGATGGAATTTTACAACAGCCTGAAAGACACCGGCCGCGAGCTCCCGGAGAAAATCGATCGTTACCTTTCCGAGATGAGCGACCCGGAAATGCTCGCCGACCTGATCGCGAGCACCTTCATCAGCGACGCCGAGCGCCGCCAGCAACTGCTCGAAGAGCTCGACCTGAATGAGCGGCTCCGGCTTTTGATCCAATACCTGCGCGAGGAAGGCGGCAGCGCCGCCGCCTAACGATCACGCCGCCACTGAACGACGGTCGCGCTCTCCGTTGTAGACGCTTCGCTCTGCGAAGCGCGAGTCTCGGCGCCGCTCTTACATTCACCCCAACCCTCGCGTCTCCCAGAGGGAGGCGTCTACAGCGGCACTCGCGCTAAATTTCCGTGGCCAGCCGAGCGTGTTCCTCGAGCAGATAGCGATCGGTCATCCCCGCGATGTAGTCGCAGGCCGTTCGATATAGCCCTTCGCGCTCGATCCGCCGCGCCGCCGCGTCGCCCAGCCGCTCCGGCTCCCGCACGTATCCTTCGAAAACCACGCGCAACATCTCGCACGCGCGCCGGTTCACCTGCGCCACTCGCGGATGGTAGTAAACGTTTTCGTAGAGAAACTTCCGCAGCGCGCCGTTCGCCGCGCCGAACGAATCGCTATAGCGGATCAACTTCTCCGGCCCGCGCCGGACCGCTGCGGCATCGGCCGGCGCCGCCGCCGCGATCGTCCGCGCACTCGTCGCGACGACATCGCGGACCTGCAGATCGATGATGTCGCGGATGATATTTTTGTGCAGCTCCGCGCCCGCGAGCTCGGGAGCGCGCGCCTGCACCCGTTCGTGGCTGCGCCGCCAGACCACGACCTGGTCGAGCTGATCCGAATCGAGAATCGCGAAGTCGAGCGCGTCATCGAGATCGTGGCTGTAGTAGGTAATTTCGTCCGCGAGATCGGCGACCTGCGCCTCCAGCGTGGGGCAAGTTTGCAACTTGCCTTCGTCTTCTCCCGGCAAGTTAGAAACTCGCCCCACATGTTTCTGCAAACCCTCCAGGACCTCGCAGGTGAGATTGAGCCCAGGGAACGCCGGGTAAACCTCCTCGAGCAACTCGACCACGCGCAGGCTCTGGCGATTGTGCTCGAAGCCGCCATGCTCGCGCATGCATTCCGCGAGCATCTCCTCGCCGGAGTGCCCAAACGGCGCATGCCCGAGATCGTGCGCGAGCGCAATCGCCTCGGTCAGGTCTTCGTTCAGGCCGAGCGCGCGCGCGATCGTTCGGCTCACGGACGCGACCTCGAAGGTGTGCGTGAGCCGCGTCCGCAAATGATCGGCGGTGCCGTTGAGAAAAACCTGCGTCTTATACTCCAGCCGGCGAAAGGCGCGTGAGTGAATGATCCGTGCCCGGTCACGCTGAAATTCCGTCCGATAAGCATGCCGCGGCTCCGGATGTTCACGTCCGCTCGAGTCGCCCGACTTCTGCGCGAACGGCGCGAGCGTACGTTGCTCGTCCGCCTCCATTTCCTCGCGCCGTTTCCAGCCGGTCGCGGGCATTTCCAAGTCGTTCGCGCCCTCGTTACTCATCGAGGCCCTCTGGGTAGCGCCCACGTTCCGTGGGCTGGCGACGGTGTTCCACCGTCGCGAACTTTTGCGAGGTGGCCCATTTCGTGAAAGTTGTGGGAAAAGGAAAGTTCGCCGCCCTGGCCCAGCGCGACCAGCCCCCGATACATGTGCGCTAGCCGAGCGCTACGCCTCGT
>JBPCRH010000139.1:0-4422 GCA_050997075.1 Chthoniobacterales bacterium | reverse complement strand
CAATGCCGCGCTGGAAATTCCGGCCTTGCGGCTGCGTGGCATCACGACGGTTGATCAGCTCGTGCCGTTCGTGCAATCGATGGCGACGAACACCGGTTTCGACTGGATCGACGCGGTCACGACCATCGTCAGTTCCCTTTTTGGTGCACTCCTTCGCGGGTGGTTGGCGGCGATTTTTGTGGTGCTTTATCTCGATACGAAACGCGCCGCGAGGGGGCGGTAGCGCAAGATGTCCAGCATCACTTGGACTCGTTAGGCGCGATCTCCAGATAGCGCGCGGAGAGCGGCGCCAGCTCTGGAATTTCGAGCCCGGTTGAGCTTAGCTCGGCTGTCGTGGCGGCGAACGAGGCGGGTTCCGCGGCAAGACGGTCGGTCCATTCGCGTTTTGCGTCGGACTCGGAGAGCTGGAGGAATTTTAGTGCCTCAGGTGAGAAACGGACGCGCACGTTCCGGAGCGTTACCTGCGGGTGAAGATTCGCGATCACGAGGAAGCTCTGTTGCGATTTGGGATCGTGGCGGAGGAAGGCGTAACACCAATGACCGCTCGCGGATTCGTCGCCGACCCGGCCGAATTCCGCGTTGTCGTGGTTCGCCGGGTTGAGCGGAAAGAGCTCGCCTTCCCGAAAGGCCGGCTCGCCGTTCAGCCTAACGAGTCGTCCATAAAACGCGCGCAGGTCCTTCTGTTCCGCCGAGAGTTTGGCGCCACCAAACTTGTGCCCATCGACCCAACGGACCATCTCCGGCATCGACCAGTAATCGAAAATCGACGTGCGTGAATCGTCGCCGCCGAAGCCTTCCGCGCCGGTGGCCGGTTCGCCCACTTCCTGGCCGTTGTAAACCATGACCGGCCCGCGCGAGAGCCCGAAGAGGATCGCGGAAACCGGCCGCCCGACCTTCATCCCAAGACCGCCCCATTGGCTCGGCGAAGCAAGCCGAACTTCGTCGTGGTTCTCCGCGTAGCGGAGCGAGTTTTCGAAGATGAAGCGCTCGCGTCCCACGGTGTCGAGGTCGTTCGCCCATTTCCCACCCTCGTAGATTCCCTTGATCATCTTGTAGGTCGGATCGTCGTAGACGCCGTTAAAACCGGCGTCGAGGAGGTCGAACATGACGTTGCCGCGCTCCTGCGCGAGCCGCGCGATGATCGGGTCGCTCCCGGGAACTTTCGCGGGATCATTGTCGTAGGCTTCGCCGATGAAGACGACGCCGCTGTTGTCATCCTGAGCGGATCCCGCGGCAGCGGGAAGAGTCGAAGGATCCCGTGGGGTTTCCGTGAAGTTTTCGTGCGCGGGCTTCCCGGCAGCTCCACGGGATCCCTCGGCTGCGTTCCGCTCCGCTCCACTCCGCTCGGGATGACGGCCCGCTCTTGCTCGTGCCTTCGCGATGAGCCATTTCCAAAATTCCGGCGGCTCCATGTGCGCCATGTCGCAACGGAAACCATCCACGCCTAACGACTGCCAGTAGGCGATGACGCGATCCATTTTCTCCCAGGTGTTCGGGACCGGCTTATCCGGAGTGCGCGCGTTTGGATATTCGCGCCGGTTCTTCGCGGGATCGGTAAAGTCGTAGCCGTAGTTGAGCTTTACCGTCTCATACCAATCGTTTAGCGACGGCTGCCAGCTAACGACGTTGTTGCCGGTGACGCGCCCGTGTTCTTTCTCGGCCGGGAAAAGGCCGTCGCAGCCCATGCCCGCGACCTGACAGGTCGGGCTAAGCGCGACGCCGTCGCGCCAGGTCGGCAGCTTTAGGGGCGGACCTTGTTCGTTAGGCTGAAGATGGAAGAAGTTATTCGCCGGATTGAAGAAGTGCGCGACGTCATCTTCCCGGCCGAAGTCGACTTCCGGGTGAATATCGGAGTGGTAACAGCGCGCAACGTGGTTCGGCACGAAGTCGATGAGCGCTTTCATTTTGTGCGCGTGGATCCGACCGAGGAGCGCCTTGAATTCCGCGAGGCGATGTTTTGGCTCGACCGCGTAGTCGGCGCAGACATCGAAATAATCCTCGATCGCATAGGGACTGCCGGCGAGGCCCTTGAGAAGATCGGGATCGGCGGCGGGTTGCTCGATCGTCGGGTGCGCGGTCCCGGACGCCTGCTCGAGCACGCCGGTGAGCCAGATGTGGGAAAAGCCCATCTGCGCGAGCGACTTCAGCGCGGCGTCGTTGATGTCGTTAAATTTCCCAACGCCGTTCTGCGCGAGGGCGCCGTTCGGCTGGCGCGTTTCGTTGACGTTGCCGAAGAGCCTAACGAAAAGCTGGTAGATGCGCAGACGCCCGCGCTCGCTTCCGAGCCGTCCGCGCACGGTCGTTCTCGGCGCGCCTTTGCCGGTGAGCGTGACTTCGAGGTAGTGCGCGATGACCTGGTCCCCCTCCCCGCCCGCGGTCGGATCACTCAAGCCGACGAGGCTTCCCCAGCCGGTGTTTTGGGAAAAATCTTTCGCGTAGACGGCGATCTTTAGTGGCCCAGTCAGGTCCGCGAGCGGGAGGCGAATAACGACATTTTCTGCTTCGACCGCAGCCTCCTCTCCGGCCGCGCGCCGGTCGCTCCACCGCCAGTTTTCCCAGACGCGTTTCCAGCGCCCGGCCTCGTCATCGGCACTCGTTAGGCCATAAACTCGATCAGCCTGAAATGGTAGAAAAACGGTCGAGCCTTCACTGCGTTCGCCGAACGGCACCACCGCTGAACCGGCTTCGTGTCCGGTCGCGAGAGCGACGAAAAGCGTGCGCATTTCTTCCGGTTGCGGACGCGCGCAACGGATCTCCAGTTTCTCCTGCGCGATGGAGAAGCGAATCTTCCCGTCTTCGTTGCCGGAGGCGGTGGTCATGAGGATAAAAAGGAGCAGGCCGCTGCAACAAAACCTCGCCATGGCCGGGCCTTCACGTCAGACGAGCGGATTCTCCGGCGGAGTCACCGTGGGCAACATCCCCTCTTCTTCGGCGACCTCTTGGAGGCTCTGCGCATCCAACTGTGTCCGGGGCACAAAAAGGGTAAGGATCGCGGCGATGGCCATGAAAATGCCGCCGGCCATGACGGCGTAAATGAGATTGCCGCCGAGCAAATTTTTCACCGCCGGTCCGAAAGTGAGGGCCGCCAGGATCTCCGGGAGGACGATGAAGAAATTGAAGATGCCCATGTAAACGCCCATGCGGTCGGCCGGGAGCGCGCCCGCGAGCATCGCATAGGGCATGGAGAGAATGGAAGCCCAGGCGATCCCGCCGAGGGCGAGCGCGCCTAACAACAGGCCTTTTTGTTCCTCGCCATGGATGAACCCAATCGCGAGGAGACCGATCGCGCCTAACGATAAGCAGAAGGCGTGGATCTTCCGCCGATCCATCCTCGACGCGATAGCCATCAGCCCAAAAGCCGCGATGAAGGTGACGAAGTCTTTCGTCGCGTAACAAACGCCGGCCCATTCCGCGCCGGCCTTGAAGAGCGGCGACTGCGTGTCGGTCGCGCCGAAGATCAGGGGCACGGCGTTGGAAAAATGAAGCCACATGCAAAACAACCCAAGCCAGGTGAAAAACTGCACGAGCGCGAGTCGTTTCATCGTGCGCGGCATTTGCCGGAGCGCGTCGGGAATTTCCGCGATGAGATGGGCGAGGTTGCTCCGCTCCGATTTCTTGCGGCGAAACTCCGCCAGGTCTTCGGGCGGATATTCCCGGGAAGTAAAAACCGTCCAGAGGACCGCGCCGAGAAAAGCGGCCGCGCCGATGTAGAACGCGTATTTCACGTTCGGCGGAATTGCGTTCCCCACGCTCGTCTCGCTCGTGACCCCGAAGAGGTGCTTCAAAACCCACGGGAGCAATCCGGCGATGACTGCACCCGCGCCGATGAAAAGGCTCTGCATGGTGAAGCCGGTCCCGCGTTGTTCTTCCGGCAACTTATCGGCCACGAAAGCGCGGAACGGTTCCATCGAAATGTTGATCGACGCGTCGAGAATCCAGAGCAGCCCCGCGGCCATCCAAAGGCCGGTCGCGTTCGGCATGAGCACGAGCGCGATCGAGCTGAGAATCGCGCCGGTCAGAAACTAAGGACGCCGCCGCCCGAGCGGCCCCCAAGTGCGATCGCTCATCGCGCCGATGATCGGCTGCACGAGAAATCCGGTGAGCGGCGCGGCCAGCCAGAGGAGCGGAATCTGGTCGTCGCGCGCCCCGAGGTATTTATAGATCGGGCTCATGTTCGCCATCTGTAGGCCCCAGCCGAATTGGATGCCGAGGAACCCGAAGCTCATGTTCCAGATCGGGGCGAAATTCAGGCGCGGCTTCTGCATGGCGAAAAGTGGCGGCGACGTTACCCAAGCGCGGGCGGCGGAAGCAAGGGTGAAGTTATGAACCGTTGCCGGAGGCGCCGCGCTGCGACTCGGTTATAGGGCGGGCGTGTCGCCCGCAGCATCTCGCGCAGATGGCGGGGGTCGTTCGGGGCACGGC
>JBPCRH010000040.1:0-3190 GCA_050997075.1 Chthoniobacterales bacterium | reverse complement strand
CGGCGTCGCGCTGCTCGCGTTCGGCGGCGCAACTTCCTTCGAGGATTTTCACTTCCGCTTCGAGCTGCGTCACGCGATCGGCCGAGGCCGCGAGCTGCTGATCAAGCGTGGCTTTTTCCCACTCGATCGCATCGGCTTGGCGGCTGCTTTCGTGCAGCTCGCGCTCCCGCGTGGTGAGTTCGAGCGCGGTCGCGGAATGCTCCGCGCGCGCGATCTGGAGATGCGCGCGCAGCTCTTCGAGATGCTCGACCGCCTGCTCGTGCGCCCGCTCGGTTTCGTGGCGCCGGTCGCGGAGCGTCTCGCGGCCCGCGAGCAGCTGCCCGTGCTCCGCGCCTAACGACGCGATCTGCGCTTTGCGCGCGAAGACCGAGTTGCTCTCTTCGTTCACCCGCCCGCCGTAGATCACGCCGGAAACGGAAATGACCTCGCCGCCGAGTGTTGCAAAAGCCAGATCGGGCGCCTGCTTTTTCAGGTCGCGCGCCTGCGCGAGATCGTGCACGAGGACGACGCTGCCTAACAAGTGCCCAACGACTAGTTGGAGGTCTGCCGGCGCGTGCACTTTTTCCGTCGCCCAGGCGATCGCGCCTTCCGGGAGAACGGGCGCAGAATTCCGGTCATCCCGAGCGGAGCCGAGGGATCCCGCCGGGCTTTCGGGAAGCTCCGCTTCGCCCGCATCGGAAGCTTCCGGGAAACTCTTCGGGATCCCTCGGCTCCGCTCGGGATGACCGTGCTTGGACGCGAGCATTAGGCTGGGCGCGATCAGCGCGGTCTGTCCGAGTTTTTGGTCGGTTAACTTCGCGATGATCTCGGTCGCGAGCGCGTCGTTCTGGAGAACGATCGCGTGCAGGTTGCGGCCGAGCGCGGCTTCGATCGCGGGGATGAATTCCTCATCCACTTCGATCAACGCCGCGAGCGCGCCCTGCAGCGCGGGCAGGATGCGCGCTGGATCGTCGAGGCCTTTCAAGAGTGCCTGCGAACCTTGCGCGAGACCTTCGCCTTCGTCGTTTAGTTGCTGCAAAATCTCGAGGCGCGATTGGCGTTCGGCGACCGCCCGTTCGCTCGCGAGCAGTTCGGCGTCCGCCTCGCGCAAGGCCTGGAGCTCGCGCGCCACTTCCTCCTCGGCCGCGGGAATTTTCGCGGTCAGTTCCTGCACATTCTGGCTATGCGCGGTGCTGCGGGCGCGGATGGTCTCGACCGCATCCGTCATCTGCTCGCGCGCGGCGACGGCTTCGCCTAACGATGCCGCCAGTTCCGCGAGACGCGGCGCGGTTGCGGCCCGGCGTTCGCTCGTGCCGGCAATCTCCGCGGCCAAATCGGTCAGGCGATTTTCCGCACGTGAGATCGAGAGTTCCAGGACCTGCAAGGCCTGTTCCTGCGTTTCACGTTCCCGGCGCACTTCAGCCGCGCGCGTGCTTGCTTCCGCGAGCTCGGTCTTCTTTGCGGCGAGGAGACGCTCGGTCTCGGCGAGAAGCGCGTCGGTGCTGTGAATCTCGCTCTCCTGTTGCTCCAGCTTCGTCTCTGCGGTCGTGACGTCGCTGGCGTAGCGCTCGATCAAACTGGTCAATTCTTGCGCGCGCTCGTGATTGAAATCGATTCGGTTCCGATGCGAGGCGATCTGGTTTTGCAGCCGCTGGACTTCGCCGCGCGCTTCGTTGATCCGCGCGTCGACTTCCTCGAGCTGCCCGCGCTGGCCGGCGACAGCGTTCTCCTGTTCCTCGATCGCGAGCTCGGTCGTGCGCTGTTGCGCGTCGAACTTCCCGGTCGCGCCGCGCGAAGTTTCGAGCTCCGCGCCTAACGAATCGAGCTGCGCGCGCGAATGATGGGTGTCGAGAACCTGCAGGTCGCCCATGAGCGCCTGATAGCGGCGCGCTTTTCCGGCCTGGCGCTGGAGCGAGCCGATCTGGCGTTTTACTTCCTTAATGATGTCACCGAGCCGAAGCAGGTTCGCCTCGGTCGCTTCGAGTTTGCGGAGCGCTTCGCGTTTCTGGCCTTTGTATTTCGTGATCCCGGCCGCTTCTTCAAACACCGCGCGCCGATCTTCCGGACGCGAGCTGAGGATTTGATCGATCCGCCCCTGCTCCATGATCGAGTAGGCGCTGCGCCCGACGCCGGTGTCGGCGAAGAGGCTCTGGATGTCCTTCAACCGGCAGACGGTTTTGTTGAGCAGGTATTCCGAGTTCCCATCTTTATAAACGCGCCGGGTCACGCGTACGTCGTGCCAGTCGACCCCGAGCTCCTGTGCGCAATTCGTGAAAGTCAGGGAGACTTCCGCAAACCCGACCGCTTTGCGCGAGTCAGTGCCGTTGAAAATAACGTCGGCCATTTCGCCACCACGCAGCGCCTTGGCCGATTGCTCGCCGAGGACCCAGCGGACCGCATCGAGGACGTTGGACTTGCCGCAACCGTTCGGGCCAACGATTGCGGTCACGCCTTCGTGGAAGGTAAAAATGGTTTTGTCCGCGAAAGATTTAAAGCCGAACAGCTCAAGAGATTGCAGGTGCATGGGTTTGGTGGGGTGCCTACCCCGATTAACCGCAACCTAACGGCCAATCGCAAGGAAAATAATACCAGATTCTGCGCTCGGAAAGCCCGCCGTGCACCAAATATGGTGTGCCGCCCGTTTGAGATGGCCTCCAAAAGTCGAGTCATCCCGAGCGGAGGCCCCCGCGGCTGCGGGGGGCGGAGTCGAGGGATCCCGTGGAGTTTCTGAGAAGCGAGGGGGCGGCAGATTTCGGCAAACTCCGCGGCGGAGCTTCTCAGAAACTCGACGGGATCTCTCGACTGCGCTGCGCTCCGCTCGGGAGGACGGAGTTAGACGCCCCCTGAGCCCGACCGCGTCGGGAGCGCCTGCCGGATCAGGTAAAGCACCGTCCCGACCAGGAAAACCGCCCCGGCGATCTTGAATTCTCGCGAGGTCGCCTGCGCCAGGATCCAGATGATGAGGACGATCGAGATCAAGGGCACGAGCTTCGCCCCGGGGAAATGGAAGGGCTTTTCCTCCGTCTGCACGTCGCGCTGCATGAGCACGGACGCGGCGGCGCAACAGACCAGGTAAAGCAGGAGCGCCGCGACGTTCGCCATCACCGCGAGCGCTTCGAAGGTCGAGGAGAGCGAAAACAAAAAGGCGAGCCCGGAGTAAACGATGATCGCCACGTCCGGCGTGCGATAGCGCGGATGCACATGGGTCAGG
>JBPCRH010000475.1:0-3965 GCA_050997075.1 Chthoniobacterales bacterium | reverse complement strand
CTCGGGACGCTCCACGTCCTCGCCGGCAGCCTCACCCTCGGCTCCCTCATCCTCTTCAGCTCGTATCTGGTCATGCTTTACCAGCCGCTCCAGGAACTTACCTACACCGCCTGGGCGATGGAAGGCGCGACGGCTGGGGCGCAGCGCTGCTTTGAAGTCCTCGATCGCGAGGACGACGTGCGTGATGCGCCTGGTGCAGTTGCGATCACGGAAACCAAGGCCGCGATTTTCTTTGAAGATGTCCGCTTCGGCTACCACGATGCGCAACCGGTGCTCGAAGGCATCGACCTCGCGATCGCGCCGAACCAGATCGTCGCGCTCGTCGGCGGCACCGGTGCGGGCAAGAGCACGCTCCTTAGTTTAGTGCCTCGGTTTTACGACCCGACTTCCGGCGTGGTCCGGCTCGATGGGCGCGAACTGCACGAGATCACAAAGAAATCGCTTCGGGATAAAATTGCCATCGTTCTCCAGGACACTCTTCTTTTTTCCACGACCATCCGCGAGAACATCGCCTACGGCCGGCCCGAGGCGACCGAGGAGGAAATTCACGAAGCCGCCCGGCGCGCCCAGGCGGATGATTTCATCCGGCGTTTGCCTAACGAGTATAACAGTCCGGTGGGCGAACGCGGCGGCCATCTCAGTGTCGGACAGCGCCAGCGCATCGGCATCGCCCGCGCCTTTCTGAAGAACGCGCCCATCCTCCTGCTCGACGAACCGACTTCCGCGCTCGACCCGACGACGGAAGCGGCGATCATGGAAACGATTAAAGAACTCATGCACGGCCGCACCACACTCATCGTCACCCATCGTCTCGCGACGATTCACCACGTCGATAAGATCGTCGTCCTCGAACATGGCCGCGTGATCGAGGAAGGGCGCGGGCCGGAACTGGTGACGCGCGGCGGCTCCTACGCGAAGCTTTACAACGCCGGCAACTACCCGGCCTCCTCATGAGCAACGTGAACAGCGAACGCCGTGTCGAAAGCGATTGGTGGGCCGATCCCATTCCGCCAAACGTGAAATTTGGCGAAGGCTTTTACTGCGAGACGGCGCAGATTTTCCGCTTCATGCGCAGTCCCTTGCCGGATGCGGTGTCGTTAGGCAACTACGTCTCGTGCTATGCCGGCTGCTCGTTCGCGCTGGGGAAAAAGGGCCGCTGCACCGTGGGCGATTTTACGCTCATGAACGGCGCGCTCGTCATGGCCGAAGGACTGATCGAGATCGGGAGTCATTGCCTGATTTCGTGGAACGTTGGGATTGCCGACTCCGACTTTCACCCGATCGAGCCGGCCCAGCGCCGCCTCGACGCGCAGGCCCTTGCGCCGTATTTCAAGGATCGCCCGCCGCGGCCCCCGATTCGCACCGCGCCGGTCCGGATCGCGGATAATGTTTGGATCGGGATGAACGCCGTCATCCTCAAGGGAGTGACCATCGGCGAAAACTCCGTCGTCGCGGCAGGCTCGGTCGTCTCGAAAAGTGTTGAACCAAACACCGTGGTCGCAGGGAACCCCGCGGTCGTGGTGAAGCACCTATGAGCTTTCGACCCTTCGTCATCCCGAGCGGAGCCGGAGGCGCAGTCGAGGGATTCCGTGGGGTTTCTGTGCAGCGCGGCCGCGGGAATCTCAAAGGGGAGGCTTCACGGCAGCGCTACGGGATCCCTCGACTCCGCTTCGCTTCGCTCGGGATGACAACGCTAGCCTTCTCCCCTTCTTCCTCTGCGCCCTCTGCGGTTGAATATCCGACCCGATGAAACGCAAGAAGATCATCGTCATGGGTTTCATGGGCTCGATGCCGATCGCCGGAGTCATTTGGCAGCACGTCCATTACGTCGTGGGACTGCAGCGGTTGGGGCACGAGGTTTACTACATCGAAGACTCGGCGCGGATCCCCTACAACCCAGAGACCTTCGACACGAACAACGACTTCACCTACGCCGCCCAGGTCCTAGGACAACTGGCACGCGAATTCGGCTTCGAGCGGCGCTGGGGCTTCTGCGCCCGCTATCTGCCCGATCTTCCGACCGCCGGACTGAGCCTAACGAGAATAAGACAACTCTACCGCGACGCCGACGCGATCCTGAACGTCTGTGGCACGCAGGAGTTCAATGCTGATCTCCTGCAAAGCGACCGCCTCCTCTACGTCGAGAGTGACCCGGGCGTCGAGCAAATCAAGGTCGACAAGAAGGTGCGCTCGACCATCAACTACCTCCGGAAACACCGCGCGCTTTTCACCTTCGGCGAGAACATCGGGACCGACCGCTTCCCCGTGCCGCTGCATCAGCTGCGCTGGTTCCCCACTCGCCAGCCGGTCGTGACCGATCTCTGGAAAACGTCGCGCGCACCGCGGGAGACCGCGCTTTTCACCTCGATCGCAAACTGGTCCACGAGCGGACTCAAGGATATCGAATGGCGCGGCGAGAAATACCTCTGGAGCAAGTCGCGCGAGTTTTTGCGTTTCGTCGCCGCGCCGAAGAGAGCCGGCGAGCCCTTCGAACTCGCCACCGACATCAAGGACGAGAAAACGCGCGCGAAATTTGTCGCGAACGACTGGCGCTTCCGCCCGCCGCACCTGATGAGCGTCGACTACTGGGATTATCGCAATTACATCCGGCGCTCGAAAGGGGAGTTTACGGTCGCGAAGGACCAGTATGTCCGGTTGCACACCGGTTGGTTTAGTGACCGCAGCGCCTGCTATCTCGCCGCGGGCCGACCGGTCATCACGCAGCAGACTGGTTTCACCGATCATTATGGGGGCGACGGCGGTCTTTTCGCCTTCAGGTCCCTGGGCGAAATCGCCGAGGCCGTCCGCGCGATCAACGCCGACTATAAGAAGCAAAGTCGCGCCGCACGGGCGGTCGCGCGAGAAGTCTTCGAGGCAGAGAAGGTCCTGCGCGACCTTCTCGAATGCGCCGGCATTTAGGGAATCGGTAGCAGTGTTTCCGTTGGCGGTTGTTCCGCCCTACGTGGGCAGATCCACTCCTGTGCGTGGCCAATTATTTGCGGTTCACCACCTCTCGATGCGCACGGCTGCATTGTCAGGACCGCGCCGTCGAAGAAGGAGCGAAACCACGCGACTGAACACTTTTCGCGCCTCGATCATCTAACCCTGCGATTGCCGTTTACAGCCGCAGCCTTCCGATTGATCTTCCCGCTCTTTTCCTGATGCACCTAATTCGTTTCCTTTTTTGCGCGCTCGCGCTCTTCGTGGTCGCTGCGACTGAAGCGCAGCCGAACGGCCAAATCCAAAGCAGCCTCGTCCGTATCACTTCCACGGAAGTGGAACCGGATTATCGCGCGCCGTGGAATTCCGGCTCGATCGGGCGCGGGGTCGGCGCCGGGTTTGTCATCGATGGCCAACGCATCCTCACCAACGCGCACGTCGTGAGCAACAGCCGCTATCTCACAGTCGAGCGCGAAGGCGACCCGAATAAGTATCCCGCGACGGTGCTGTTCGTCGCGCACGATTGCGATCTCGCCCTCCTCCAGGTGGCCAACCCGAACTTCTGGAAAGGAATGAAGCCGCTCACTTTCGGCGGCATTCCCTCGCTCGAATCAACCGTCTCGGCCTACGGCTACCCGATCGGCGGCGAGCGCATGTCGGTCACCACCGGCATTGTTTCGCGGATTGATTTCAACCTTTACACCCACTCCGCGATCGACTCGCACCTCGCGATCCAGATCAGCGCGCAGATCAATCCAGGGAACAGCGGCGGCCCGGTCTTGCAGGCGGGCAAAGTGGTCGGCGTGGCCTTTCAAGGTTACAGTGGCGACATCGCGCAGGGGGTTGCCTACATGATTCCGACACCCGTGATCCGGCGCTTTCTCAGCGACATCAAGGACGGCCACTACGACAAGTATGTCGATCTTGGGATCACCTACTCGAAACTCCAGAACCCGGCGCAGCGCCACTACCTCGGCTTGAAAGATGACGACCGCGGCGTGCTCGTCGGGACCGTGATCCAGGCT
>JBPCRH010000447.1:0-5711 GCA_050997075.1 Chthoniobacterales bacterium | reverse complement strand
CCTCAGCCCGATCGGCGCAATTGCGCTCTCCGCCTGGATTTTTGGTGAACGTCTCTCGACTGCGCAGTTTTGGAGCGCGGGGGTTTTACTCTTCGGCGCCTTCCTCGCGACGCGGGTGAAACCGGCGACGGTGATGGAGACGACGGAGAATCTCTAGCGCTGTAGACGCTTCACTCTGCGAAGCGCGGGAGTTGAATGACTCGGAGAGAAATCAGTGTGAGAAAACCGCTCCCGCGTCTCGCAGAGCGAGACGTCTACAGCGCCTGCGGCTGCTTCGCTCTCCGCACGAGGTCGAGAAAGCCCGCGCGATAACCCTCGGCGTCCGGGCCTTTGCCTTCCTGCGCCCATTCTGCGACCGCGCCTAACGAACCGGTGCCCTTGAACTCGGAGTCGCGCAGGATCATCCCGAACTCCGCGACCGCGGCCGCGAATTTCATATCCGGCGCCGCCTTCGCAAAGGACCCGCCCGCGTCGACGAATGGCCGCTCGAGCAACCGGCTCGTGTCGCCATCCGGTTTTTTGTAGCGTAGTTTCACCGTGCAAAGCTCGGGCGAACCGTTCTTGCCTAACGACTTCGCCGACTCCTGATATTTTAGTGCATCAACGGCCGGTGGATTCGGCTCCGCGCCGGTCGGCACCACCTCGTAGAGCGCGGTCACGGTGTGTCCCGCGCCGATCTCGCCCGCGTCGATCTTATCGTTATTGAAATCTTCTTTCTGGAGAAGCCGTTTCTCGTATCCGATCAACCGATACGACGCGACCTGCGCCGGGTTGAACTCGACCTGGATCTTCACGTCTTTCGCGATCGTCACGAGCGTGCCGTTGATTTGCCTGACGAGAACTTTCTGCGCCTCGGCGAGCGAATCGAGGTAGGCGTAGTTCCCATTCCCCTTGTCGGCGAGTTGCTGCATCATCGAGTCATTCAGGTTGTTGTCCCCCACCCCGAGGACGCTGAGGAAGACGCCGCTCTTCGCCTTCTCCTGGATCAGCCTAACGAGCTCGCCGTCGCTCGTGGTGCCGACGTTGAAATCGCCGTCGGTCGCGAGGATGACGCGATTGACGCCGCCTTTGATGAAATGCTCGGTTGCGGTTTGGTAGGCGAGCTCGATCCCTTGCGCGCCGTTGGTCGAGCCGCCGGCCTGGAGGTTTTCGAGCGCGGTGAGGATTTGCTCCCGATGCGCACCACTCGTCGAAGGCAGAGCGAGACCGGAAGCGCCGGCGTAAATCACGACCGCGACGCGATCGTTTTCGCCCAGCTTTTCCACGAGCAGACGCATCGCCTGCTTCACCAGCGGCAGGCGATTGGGCGCGTCCATCGAGCCCGAGACGTCGAGCAGGAAAACGAGATTGCTCGCGGGCCGCTGTCCGTTAGCCACTTCGCGCCCATGCAAACCGATCCGAACGAGCCGATGCGCCGGCTGCCAGGGGCAGGAGGCGGCGTCGAGGTTGATCGAGAACGGCGCGTCGTCGTTAGGCTGCGGGTAATCGTAGTGGAAGTAATTGATCATTTCCTCGAGCCGGACGGCGTCTGTTGGCGGTAGCGCACCGCTCTCGAGAAAGCGCCGGACATTCGCGTAGCTCGCGGTGTCGACGTCGATCTAGAAGGTGGAGAGCGGATTGTCTTTCGCGGCGAGGAAGGAGCTGTCGATGATGTGGCTATAGCGCGCCGTGTTGAACTCGGCATCCTTGGCCACCGGGCCGTTCGCTGCGAGAGCCACTTTCGCCCGCGGCCGCGGCTGGAATGCCTGCACGGAGGAGGCGGCGAACTCCGCACTTTCTGTCGGAGGAGGCGGCGGTTCCTCTTCCATGGGCGAGACAGATTCCACTGCGTCGACCGCGGAGCTGTGAACCGCCTTCGTCGCTGCGATCCGCCCGGTTTGCGATGCACTCCTCTCGGCGAAATTGCCCGCCCCTCTTTTCATCGAGCTGATGGCGATCGCGCCAAGGCACGCAGAGAGAGTAATCGCAGCAGCGAGAGCAAGCCGGCGCGAGACGCTCCAGGGTTCATCCTTTTGCGGCAGCGGCACGATGTTGCGCGGTGCCGCCGGTCGCGCTTCGCGCTCAGCGTCGTATTCGGCGCGAAGATTGCCCGAGAGCAGGCGCATTTCCCTAACGAAATCCTGAGCTGCGGGCGAAGAGGCGATGGCGGTTTCCATCGCGGCTTTGTCCGCGCCGCTCAGTTCGTCGAGGGCGTAAGCGGTGAGGTTGGGATCGTCGAGAATATTCATGAGGCGAGGTGTGGGTTGAACGGGATGAAATCGCGCGCCGCCTGACTGTGGCGTTCGCGCAGGGACTTAAGGGCGGTGTGGAGGAGCACTCCGACGTGGCTGACCGAGAGCTGCGTGATCTCGCTGATCTCCTGGTAGCTGAGGTCGTTTTGAAATTTGAGCTGCAACACTTCCTGCTGCCGCGGCGGCAGCGTCGCGACGATGCGGAGGAGAAAACCGCGCGCTTCTTCCCACTCGATGCGTTCGTTAGGCGCGGGGCCCGCGACTGGCTCGCGGTCGAGAATTTCGTGGTCGAGATAGGTCAGGCGCTTTTCCTTTCGGCAAATATTGAGCGCGCGATTGCGGCAGACGGTGAAGAGCCATTTCGCCGGCGCGGCATCCGTCTGCCGGCGGACGTGGCGTTGTAACTCGACGAAGGTTTCCTGCACGACGTCCCGCGCCCGCTCGCGATCGCCGAGGATGCGCGTGGCGTACTGCAGGAGCGGCAGTTCGAACCGCGCGAGCAGCGCGGTCAGGTCGTTTGCATCCACGGGAGCGGGTGAGTTCGCGCGCATCGGTTCTTCCCCGGTTCTAACCCGCGAGCGGACGATTTATTAGGAATCGGGCGGCGATTTTCGGAGCGGGAGAATAAACGTTTCGCGCGCCAACTCCGACTGGAGCACGGCTGGCTCGTAAATGTCCGCGAGCAATTCTTTGCGCAGAAGGTCCGGATTGCGCGCGGCGAACTCCTCCCAGCTCCCGGGACTGCCGCGCCCACGGCGCTCCGCGATGAGCGCGAGAAAAGCCGCCGTGATCGTCTCGTGGTAGATCTCCGGCTTGCCCGCCTTTGCCGCCAGTCGGCGCAGGCCGCGCGCGAGATGGAGGAGCGCTTCCGGAAACCGATGGCGCTCAAGCAGCTCGTAGCTCACCTGCACATGCGCGCGATGGGGAAACTGCGCGGGATCGATCCGACCCTCCTCGAATGCGCTCAGCAGATCGCCCGCGTTTTCACTCGTCGACATGATCCACGCTCAGATAGCAGAGCTCGCGTGGCTTTCCAGTTTCACCCGCCTCGAGTCGCGCGACGGGACTTGGCGCTCTGAAAGGCGGGCCGTCGTCTTCGCCGCGCTCTAAGATTATGCCTAACGAATCGTGGAGCCACGCAACTTTTTCGAGGAACTAAAACGCCGGAGCGTCTACAAGGTCGCGGTCGCCTATGCGGTGGTGGCGTGGCTGCTCATCCAGGTCGCGACCCAGGGTCTTTCCGTTTCTCCAGATTCCTGATTGGGCGATCCGGCTTGTGATCATGTTGTTCGCACTCGGGTTCCCGATCGCGCTCCTCCTGGCCTGGGCCCAAATCGCGATCGCCGAGGCCGAGATTTATTTCGCCCTGGAACACAATCCGGCTTGCCTGGCGCGGGCGCGCGAAGCGGCCGAGACGGCGGTGCGTTTGCAGCCGGAGTTGAGCGAAGCGCGCAAGGGTCTGCCGAACGACGCGAATATCTCTTCTCCATCGGCCTGGTCGAGCGGCGGCAGGGCAAGCTCGATGAATCGATCGAGTTTCTACGCCGTGCGACCATTTCCGATCCGCGCAACCAGGACATCTGGTCGAATCTCGGGCGCAGTTATCGCGGGAAACGCGACTCTGCCGCTGCGCGCGAGATGTTCGACCGCGCCTTTGCCATTTCCCCAGATGAGATGCAGTTCATGGGCGCAAAGCCGAGACCTACCTGGCGTAAGGCGAGCTGGACGCAGCCGACCAAATCCTGCGGAAAGCGGAGGCGCAGCACATCGATGGGATGGTCGGTGCGCGGATAAATCCGGGCGTGTGGTCGAGCTGGTCCCCGCTTCCAGAAGCTTGCAACATCGAGGAAGTAAACCTGGAAAAGACGCACGGCCGGGTTTGAAGAACTCGATCTGGGATCGCGGGCGTCGTTAGGAGCGTTTAGTGCCCCGCGACCAGATGAAAAGAACAAACCCGAACACGGCGAGGATACCGGTGGCGATGAGCCAGCCGCCGTTCTCCGGGATGTGCAGGTAAGTCGTGTCTTTCCGAACCCCTTCCGCCCAGCCGAGGAGCAGGCAGAGCACCGCGACCGCGAAAAACATGATACTAAAAGCGAGGATGGAATCACGCCGTTTGCCCGAAGCGCCCTGATCAGGAGAAGTCATTGTTTTACATTCTGGCGCAGCGAGGGAGGGATGCAACCGCCCGCTCTTGAGCGGTAGACTCGCTCTCATCGCGAGGCCGGCAGTTTTTAAGAGCGTTCTTCTTTCTCTGTCGGGACCTTTTCGTTTTCACGAATCGTCGGAGGCTCTTCGCCTTTTCCTCGCCCGGCGACGAGCAGCGTGATCTCGCCTTTCGCCGGATGCGCTGCGTAGTGCGCGAGCAATTCCGCGCCGGTCCCGCGTCGAAACTCCTCGAATTTTTTCGTCAGCTCCCGCGCCACGCACAGGGCTCGCTGGGGCATGAGCGCGGCGCATGCGGCGAGCGTTTTATTGATCCGGTAGGGTGACTCGAAGAACACCGTGGTCTCCGCCCGTTCCGCCGCCGCGGTTAATTCGCGCTCGCGCTGGCCGCTTTTCACCGGCAGGAATCCACGGTAACAAAATCGCTCGAGCGCAAACCCGGAACCGACCAGGCCGGTCGTGATCGCCGACACCCCCGGCACGATCGTAAACGGCAGTTCGCGTTCGATGCATTTGCGGATCAACCGCGCACCCGGGTCGGAGAGGCCGGGCATGCCCGCATCGGTGATGAGGGCGACCGATTCCCCGGCGGCGAGCCGTTCCGCGAGCTCGGCCGTGCGCATGGCTTCATTGTGCTCGTGGTAGCTGAGGAGTGGTTTCCGGATCTCGAAATGTCGGAGCAAATTGCCCGAATGCCGGGTGTCTTCAGCGGCGATCAGATCGACCGATTTTAGCACTTCCAGGGCCCGCAAGGTGATGTCGTCGAGGTTTCCGATCGGGGTGCCGACGACATAAAGCATGCGCGATTATCCGCCGGGAACCGACCGACGCCAAACCGTGCGCCCGTGCCGCAAGGCTTCGCTCGGCTAAACAAAAAGAACCGTCCAGCAAGGCTTCCGCCGACCGACCCGAAGACCGATCAGCGTTGTTGACCGTTACAGCGATTGTTTGAGCGCTGCCGTGGCTACGGCCGACGGTCAGGCGCACCTCCGTTCCCTTCCGCTGCACTACCTTCGCCTCACCTGCAGCCGCATTATATTCGCGTGCACGGATCTGCGGAAGGCGCTACAAGCACAGTATGGCCCGCAAAAAAAAGAGCTCCCCCGCCCTCCTTATTGCCTCCAGCCCAGCAAATCTCGCCCACGACCGGGGCGCGCTGGTGCCTAACGAAAGAAAGCTGAGTTTCGGAGACCGCTGGGCCTACGCACCCGCTCCGGAGCAGAGCGATTACCTGCAACTTAAGCCGCGTTATCAGCTCTTCATCAACGGGAAATTCCACGGGATGATCTGCCCGGCCACGCCTAACGACCGCGG
>JBPCRH010000442.1:0-2946 GCA_050997075.1 Chthoniobacterales bacterium | reverse complement strand
GAATATTCGTATCGACGACGATCATTTTCGCCCGGCGATTTTGTAAGCCTGGATTTCCTCAAGATTGGTGAAACCCTTGAATTTGCTCCGCATCGCGCGCGCTTCCGCGAGTTGTCGAGCAAGATTGACCGCGGGCGCTTTCGCTGTGGAAGCTTGCAAGGTGGCAATCACTTCCTTGTTTAGACTGCGATGATGCGCTTTGGCCTGGGACTTCAACGCCCGATGCAAACTTGCGGGAACGTTCTTGAGCGTCAGATTCGGCATGGTAGAACCATAATGACACCGTTTTGGTAGTCAATCGGCGACATGGCTGATCCATCGCCTCGAATGCTTTTCCTGCCCGGGGGCCGTGCCATCGCGCTCTCGGAGTATGGCGTGCCTACCGGCGAGCCGGTCTTTTTCTTCCACGGCTGGCCGAGCTCGCGCACGATGGCGCAACTGACCGACGCCGCCGCGCGCGACCTGAATCTGCGCATCATCTCCCCGGATCGGCCGGGCATTCGCGACTCCTCCTTTCAAGCCGAGCGGCGGCTGCTCGACTGGCCGCCGCTGCTTGTCGAGCTCGCGAACAAGTTGCGCCTCGAGCGCTTTAAAATCATCGGCATCTCCGGCGGTGCGCCCTACACTTTCGCGGCGGCGTGGGCGCTTCCGCACCGCGTCCAGGCCGTGGCCGTCGTGAGCGGGGCGGCGCCGATCGCGGAGCTCGCGGACCGGAGCAAACTGCTCAAACTTTACCGCTGGCTTCTCTTCTTTTACCCGCGGCATCGCCAGCTTCTACGGCTCTCTTTTCACGCCGCGCGACCGTTTCTCTCCATCAAGTTACCGCTCCGTTTCCGCCCGACTTTGCTCAAGCTCCTCCAGCCCTGCGACGCCGCCGTGATGCGCGATGTCGCGGCTTTTGAAGCCTGCTTCGAGAGTCAGCGGCAGGCCTGGCGCGCCTCTGCCGAGGGTCTCATGGTCGATGCGGAAATTTACGCGCAGCCCTGGGGCTTTTCCCTCGAGGAAATTACCGTGCCGGTCCGGCTCTGGCATGGAAAAAAAGATCGCAGTTTCCACTGGGAACTGGCCCGCGATCTCGGCCAGCGCCTGGCGAATTGCGCGCCGCACCTCGTGGAAGGCGAAGGACACTATTCGCTCCCCGTCCGGCACATGCACGAGATCCTCGCCGACCTGCAATCCGCCTAACGACCGGCATTATTGTTCGCGCCCGGCCCGGAAATCGCTGAATTTGCCGCGTGGAAGATTTTACAGGCAGCGCGACGGTCGATCAGCCGACGAGGCATTCGCCCGGGGTCGCGCCGGAATTTGAGGAGCGGATTCGGCAATTGGTCGAGGATTGGGGCGGCGGCAAAGCGCCCGAACTGGTCGTGGAGCTGATCACGACCGCGCTGAAAATGGGAAGCGACGGCATGGGCATCGGCGACCTCAAACTGATGAACCGCTCGCTCAAGGAACTGCGTTACGCCGCGAAGATTTTCGCGCCCTTTCGCGACCGGAAAAAGGTCGTCGTTTTTGGCTCTGCCCGGACGGCGCCGACCGACCCAGACGCGCTTCTCGCGGAGGAATTCGGCCGGCAAATGGTGGCGCAGGGTTACATGGTCATCACCGGCGGCGGCGACGGCATCATGGGTGCAGCGCAGCGCGGCGCGGGCCGCGAGAACAGTTTTGGGCTAAACATCCGGCTCCCGTTCGAGCAGCGCGCGAACGAGGTCATCCAAGGCGATCCGAAGCTAATTAACTTTAACTACTTCTTCACTCGCAAACTCAACTTCGTGAAAGAGACGCACGCTTACGCGCTTTTCCCCGGCGGATTCGGGACGATGGATGAAGGCTTCGAAGCGCTCACGCTCATGCAGACCGGCAAGGCGCTGATCATCCCGATCGTGCTCATCGATCGGCCCGATGGGAGTTACTGGGAAACCTGGATGCGTTTCCTGAAGGATCACTTGTTAGGCCAGGGCCTGATTTCGCCGGAGGATTTTAACTTCATCAAGATCGCGCACACGGTTGAGGACGCGGTCGCGGAAATCGCGCGCTTTTATGTGAACTACCAGTCGTCGCGCTGGGTTGGGTCGCGGTTGGTTTACCGGTTAAAAAAGAAGCTAACGGAGAAGGCACTCGCGGGATTAAACGCGGAGTTCGCTGACATGCTGCGGAGTGGCGTGATCGAGCAGGGCGGCGCGCTCCCGCAGGAGGCGAACCAGCCCGAGATCGCGGACCTGCCGCGGCTTGTTTTCACGCCGCATCGAACGGCCTTTGGACGGTATCGCGAGTTGATCGATGCGATCAACCTCGCGGAGACGATCGCATAGCGTCGAAGTCATCCCGAGCGAAGCCGAGGGATCCCGGGGATCCTCCGTGAAGCTCTGCTTCTGAAGCACTAAAATTGCACCCAGGCTTCCCAGCCACTCCGCGGGATCCTTCGACGCCGCTCCGCTTCGCTCAGGATGACGGGAGCTCGCCGGCGGGCTCGGCGCGCTGCTCGAGAATGTAATCGTGAATCGTATTCACGGTCCGCAGCGCGGTGCCGGCGACTTCGGAGTTCGGCACGCCGACGCCGAAAGTTTTCTCCATGCTCACGACGAGTTCGAGCGCATCGATCGAATCCAGCCCCAGACCTTCCGGCCCGAAGAGCGGTTGATCGTCGCCGATCTGCTCGGCGGGAGTCTGGAGCATGAGGCTTTGCACCATCATTTCTTTGATGCGCGTGCGGAGATTTTCTTCAGCCATGGGAAATTTTTGGGACGGTATGCTTAGACGAAAAGCCGCCCGCTGTCATCGAACAAAAAATGCGCGCGTTTAGTGCGCGTGCTGTAGGGGCGGCCGTGCCGGCCGCAACTGCGGTGGTGATGCGGGCGACACGCCCGCCACTCCACTTCGCGGGGGGACGGAAGGTCTTCGCTCTCCGGCGTCACTGGTGCCACGAGGGGAACTTTCCACGCGGTG
>JBPCRH010000311.1:0-4626 GCA_050997075.1 Chthoniobacterales bacterium | reverse complement strand
GATCAGGGGCATCGCTTCGGCGGGATCGGCCTTGGGCTGGCGATCAGCCACCGGCTCGTAGAGCTCCAGAACGGTCGCATCGAAGCCGAGAGCAGAGGCCGCGGGCAAGGCGCGACCTTCCGCATCGAGCTGCCGCTCGCCGCTGCCGCGACGGCAGCGGAGGATCTTCCCGCGACGGCGGCTCCCGCCACGCCGGTGGTGGCGAAGCGCCACATTTTGCTCGTGGAGGGTCACGAACAAACCCGCACCACGCTCACGCAATTGCTCCGCCGCCGCGGGCATGAGGTCATCGGCGTGGACTCGATCAGCGCGGCGCGGACGCATGCCGGCGAGTGCGATCTGCTCATCTCCGATCTCGGTCTGCCCGATGGCGACGGCTTCGACTTGATGGCGGAACTCTCTCAAGGCTACGGATTACCCGGCATCGCGCTGAGCGGCTATGGCATGGAGCAGGATATCGCGCGCAGCCGGGCCAGCGGGTTCTGCGCGCATCTCACGAAACCGGTCGACATCCGGGCTTTGGAATCGGCCATTGCCGCCGCGCCGCACCTCGCCGTCGCGCGCGCCTGAAGTCGCGTTCGCAAGGCGTTGGAGAGGCGGGCGTGTCGCCCGCAGGAACGGGCTTGGGGCAGGATTCGAACTCACGCCCGAGCGGCCGACACGGCCGCCCCCCTACACCGCGCCAGGCGCGGACAATGCGCCCTCACGAGAGGAAACTGGACGAGGAATTCCGCTCGTCCAGAATCTCGGGATCGAGCCTGCCTGCTCTCGAATCGCCGAATTCCGCAAAATCTTCCCTTCCGCGACTTGTCGGATTGCGGTCTCTGGCTACTTTGGGTGCTCCCGCGTGCTGGGCAGTTCGCCCCGTGAGTCGTCCTTTTATGAATACTGGTAATATCGTTCAAGTCATTGGTCCCGTCGTCGACGTGGACTTCGCCGCCGCCGGCAAAATGCCCGGCATCTACAACGCGCTCGAGATCGAGTACGAAGTGAACGGCAACCCGACCAAGCTGACCCTCGAAGTGCAGCAACATCTCGGCGACAGTTGGGTGCGCTCGATCGCGATGTCCTCGACCGAAGGCTTGAAGCGCGGGATGCCGGTGACCGATACCGGCGGCCCGATCACCGTGCCCGTGGGCGAGGGGACGCTCGGCCGGATCTTTAACGTCACCGGCGATCCGGTCGACAATCGCGGGCCGGTCGCTTTCACCAAGCGTTACCCGATTCACCGGAAGGCGCCGGAGTTGATGGAGCAGGACGTGCAGGCCAACATCCTCGAGACCGGCATCAAGGTCATCGATCTCATTTGTCCGTTCACGAAGGGTGGAAAAGTCGGCGCGTTCGGCGGCGCGGGCGTCGGCAAGACGGTCGTCATTCTCGAGCTGATCAACAACATCGCGAAGAACCACGGCGGATTCTCCGTCTTCGCGGGTGTCGGCGAACGTTCGCGTGAGGGTAACGATCTCTATACCGAGATGAGTGAAGCCGGCGTCATCGATCAGAAAGACCTGAGCAAGTCGAAGGTCGCGCTGGTTTACGGCCAGATGAACGAACCTCCCGGCGCGCGTCTCCGCGTCGCGCTCAGCGCGCTCGCGATGACGGAATATTTCCGCGACGAACGCAACCAGGACGTGCTCCTGTTCATCGACAACATCTTTCGTTTCTCACAGGCCGGCGCGGAAGTTTCGGCATTGTTAGGCCGGACCCCGAGCGCGGTCGGTTATCAGCCGACGCTCGCGGCTGAGATGGGCGATCTCCAGGAACGCATCACCTCGACGAACAAAGGCTCGATCACTTCGGTGCAGGCCGTTTACGTCCCCGCGGACGATCTCACCGATCCGGCGCCAGCGAACACTTTCGCGCATTTGGATTCGACGATTGTGCTCGAGCGTTCTATCGCCGAGCTGGGGATTTATCCGGCGGTCGATCCGCTCGCTTCGACCTCGAAAGCGCTCGCGCCCGAGATCGTCGGCGAAGAGCATTATAACGTCGCGCGCGGCGTGCAGAAGGTGCTCCAGCGTTACAAGGATTTGCAGGACACCATCGCCATTCTCGGCATGGACGAGCTCAGCCCGGAAGACAAACTCACCGTCTTCCGCGCGCGCAAAATCCAGCGTTTCCTCAGCCAGCCTTTTCACGTCGCCGAAGTCTTCACCGGCACCGCGGGCCAGTATGTTTCGATTGTCGAAACCGTTCGCGGCTTCAAAGAAATCCTCGACGGCAAACACGACGATGTGGCCGAACAGAATTTCTACATGAAGGGCGGCATCGACATGATCAAAGAATGATAGAGATAGTTTTAAGCTTTAAGTGTTTAAGTTTTAAGTGCCCGGCTAATACCTAAACACTCCGTGCCATGAAAACATTGCGTTTGGAAATCGTGACTCCCGAAACAAAGGCGTACTCCGAAGACGTCGAGATGGTCGTGATCCCCGGTCGCGACGGCGAGCTCGGCGTTTATCCGCAGCACGTCCCGCTCCTGACCACGATCAAGCCCGGCGAGCTCCGCGTTTTCAAGGGCGGGGTTCAAACTTCGCTCGCGGTCGGTGACGGTTTTGCCGAGATCACCGGCGACGCCATTTCCGTCCTCACTGACATGGCGATGGAATCGAGCGCGATCGACGAAGCCGCGGCGGAAGCCGCGGTCGCCCGCGCCCAAGCCGCGATGAAAGAAGATCTCGGTTCTGAAGAAGTCGCCGCTGTTCAGGCGTCGCTGCAAAAAGCGCTCGCGCAGTTGAACGTCAAGCGCCGCCACCGGCACTAGCCGCGGCCCTCACCGAGCACCCCCCGCCGTCATCCCGAGCGAAGCCCCGCACCCGCGGGGCGCAGTCGAGGGATCCCGTGGGGTTTCGTTGGAGCGTTGCTTCCCGAAATCTTGAGATCCCGCTGCACGGAAACTCCGCGGGATCCCTCGACTGCGTTTCGCTTTGCTGCACTTCGCTCGGGATGACTTTCGTTTTGGGGCCTCCTGCGGTAGACATCCGCCTATGAAAACGCCCGCTGCGCTTGGGATCATCGCGGGCAGCGGCGTTTACCCGCTCCTGCTCGCCGACGCCGCGCGGGTCGCCGGCGTTAAGCGCATCGTCGTCGCTGCTTTCACCGATGAGACCTCCGCCGACATCACCAACCGCGCCGACGAGATCGAATGGCTCCGCGTCGGACAGCTCGGGAAGTTACTCAACTTCTTCCGCACCGCGGGCGTGCGGCACGCGATCATGGCGGGGCAAATTGCGCCCGGTAATCTCTTCAATCTCCGCCCCGATTTGAAGGCGATGATGCTCCTCGCGCGCCTGAAACAGCGTAACGCTGAGTCGATTTTTAGTGCCATCGCCGATCAACTCGCCGGGCACGAGGTCGAACTGCTCCCGGCAACGACTTATCTCGATCATTTCCTCGCGCCGGCCGGCCACATCGCGGGTCCGAAACTGAAAGAACGCGAGGAGAGCGACGTCGCTTTCGGTTTCGAAATCGCCAAACAATTAAGCGCGCTCGATGTCGGCCAGACCGTCGTGGTCAAGCACGGCACCGTCCTCGCGGTCGAAGCTTTTGAGGGCACGAACGAAGCGATCAAGCGCGGCGGTTCGTTAGGCAAGAAAAACGCTATCGTCATCAAGGTAACGAAACCAAATCAGGACATGCGTTTCGACGTCCCGGTCATCGGCACCGAGACTCTCCGCCTCGCGGCGGAAGCAAAGATTCGCGCGATCGCGGTCGAGGCCGGCCGCACGCTCCTTCTCGAGAAGGCCGCGCTGATCGATCTCGCGGAGCGATCGAAGATTACTCTTTTCGGACAGTAAGACGCCGAAGCAGGAGAGCCGGCAACGCCGGCGAAAAGCCGGTGCAGAAAAGGACCTTTCGTCCGCCGTTACGCCGAACGAGAAGCTCGCCCGCGTCGTTGAAGTTCGCGAACTGAGTCTCCGAGGTCACGAGCTCCGGCTGGGCCACGGCG
The DNA here is from genome assembly GCA_050997075.1 of Chthoniobacterales bacterium. Lineage (GTDB taxonomy): Bacteria > Verrucomicrobiota > Verrucomicrobiia > Chthoniobacterales > UBA10450 > Palsa-1392. The sequence continues at coordinate 677 of JBPCRH010000311.1, read as the reverse complement.
AGAACGGCAAGGGCATCAAAGATCGGGCCGCCGCGGGTGTGCGCGAAGTGCGTCCAAAACCACAGCCAGGTGCGGCTGCGTATCGCCAGATATAGGCCGGCGCCGCCGCCTTGTTCGAGGCGACGCAAACCGTCCCGATCAATCATCAGCCGCGAAGAGGTCTCGATCGGCGCGAGCAGAATCGGGAGCGGCGAAGCGAAGACCGCACGGACGGCCGCGGGATCCTTGACCAGGTTCGCGTCGTGGATGCGGAACTTTTTCTGCGACCCGAAGCCGAGCGTTGCCGCGGGCGTTTTGCCGGCGATCATCACGACCTCTTCGATGCGTGCCGCTTGTTCGGGATGAAGCTTCAGAAACGTTGCGAGATTCGTGAGCGGACCGAGCGCGAGGTAAGTGAGCTTTTCCTTCCGCAACGCCGCGGAAAGCGCCGCGCTCGCGGCGGTGGCGCGGCTGAATTCGTTAGGCGAAGCCGCGCCCGGATACACCGGGAGCGATGACCCAAAAGCGCCTAACGACTTCTGCGCTCGCTCGGTCGTTCCCCGCAGCGGCGCGTTTCCGTAGGTCGTGCTCACGCCGACGACCTGCAATTCCGGCGAGCGCAGGGCGAGAAGCAGCGCGTAGCCGTCGTCCACTTCGCGTACCGGCGACCCGAGCGACAGGTCGGTGTCGATCCAGAC
>JBPCRH010000274.1:0-3863 GCA_050997075.1 Chthoniobacterales bacterium | reverse complement strand
CGCGCGGTCCGCACGCCGGTGGCGCGCCGGCCTTCCATCACGACTTCCTGCACCGGTTCGTCGAGCTGAATTTCCACCCCGATGCGCTTCGCCACCCGGGCGAGCGCGGCGGTGATGGCGCCGCAGCCGCCGAGCGGATGGAAAACGCCGTATTCGTATTCGAGGAAGGAGAGAATCGAGAAAAGACTCGGGCAGCGAAAGGGCGACATGCCGAGGTATTTCGACTGGAACGAAAAGGCGAGGCGGATGCGTTCGTCGGAGAAAAAGCGGCGGAGATAACCGTCGACCGATTGGTGCGGACGAAGCGTCGGCAGGAGCTTGGCGAGACGCAGGTTAAGGACGCTGCGCCAGCCGCAGAAGGCGTTCTCGAGGCAGGGCTGCATGAGCGCGAGCTTGCGCCGGTTGTCCTCGAGGAAACGGCTGAAGCCTTGCGCATCCTGGGGCGCGAGTGTGGCGATCTGGCGCTCCATTTCCGCGCGTTCCGCGGTGCAGTCGAGCGTCCCGCCCGCGCCGAAGGTGAGCCGATATTGCGGATCGAGCCGGACCATTTCTACCTCCGCCTCTAGCGAAGTGCCGGCGGCCTGGAAAATCTCGTCGAGCACGCGCGGGTAAAGGAAAAAAGTCGGGCCGAGATCGAACTTGAAACCCTCGGCTTCAATCGTGGAAGTGCGGCCGCCGACCAGGGGCAGACGCTCCAGGATTCGCACCCGCGCCCCGCCGGCGGCGAGCAGAATCGCGGCGGCCAGTCCACCGGGACCTGCCCCGACGATGACGACCTCCCGGGTCATCGAGCGTCGCGGGAGCGTATGAGGATTCGGCAAGTAGTGCATCCGTCCGTTTTTCGTCCGCCGGCCCGGAATGGATTCATTCCTTCACAAAACGAAGCGGAGCGGTCATCCCCGTGCGGACAGTTTGAGGAACTAAAATCAGGCGCTGGGCGGGTGAATCCAACGCAAATCGGGCCGAAGATTGACTTTTTCCGGCGGGACATCGAAGCCGACTGCGCGCAGAAGAAAAGAGACGCCTTCCGGACTTTCCATCGTCTCCTTCAAGCTGCGGGCGAAGACCTCGATGTATTCTTTGTAGGACTCGAGGGCGATGTTCCCGTCAGCGTAATGCGCCGCGAGGGCTTCGTCGTGGTTATCGATGAGATCGATCAAAGCGCGGCGGAGTTGCGCGCGCATCGCCGGGTCGACAACGATCTTGAAGGGGCACGCGCCGGCATCGGTGGTGACGGGCATTTCCTTGCGGGCCGCGGGGACGAGCTGGAATTTTGAGGGATCGATCATAGTAAGTTCGTTAGGCATAGGCAGCCGGTCATTCCGAGCGTAGCGCAGCGGAGCCGAGGAATCCCGCGGAGTTTTTTGGAAGCACTTGCAGGGGAGCTTCCCAGCAGCTCGACGGGATCCCTCGACTTCGCCCCGCAGACGCGGGGCTCCGCTCGGGATGACAGTGTAGCTGCGGTGACTGTGCGGCTGTCGGTGACTGTTGCGCTGACGTTTTAGAAAAAGATCGGGATAATGAGGATCGCGACGATGTTCGCGACCTTGATCATGGGGTTGATCGCGGGACCGGCAGTATCTTTGTAAGGATCGCCCACGGTGTCACCGGTGACGGAGGCCGCATGCGCAAACGAGCCTTTGCCGCCGAGGTTGCCTTCTTCGATGTATTTTTTGGCGTTATCCCAGGCACCACCGCTCGAGGTCATGGCGATGGCGACGAAGAGGCCGGTCACAATCGTGCCGACAAGAAGACCGCCCAGAACGACGGGCCCGAGCTGCGGGATGACCGCGACGGTAACGACGAACGCCACCGGCAGGAGCGCCGGGATGATCATCTCGCGAAGCGCGGCCTTGGTCACGATGTCGACGCAGACGCCGTAGTCCGGTTTGCCTTCGCCGCGGAGAATGCCCGGCTTGGCGGTGGGCTGGCGGCGCACTTCGCGGACGACGGCGCCGGCGGCTTTGCCGACCGCGTCCCTGCTGAAGGCAGTAAAACTGAAGGGCAGTAAACCACCGATGACCAGGCCGATGATGGACTTGGGTTTGGTGAGGGAGAACTGGAAGTTGAAAGGCCGGCCGGCCGAGGTGACGTGCGCGCGCAGCTCTTCGACGTAGGAACCGAAGAGGACGAGCGCGGCGAGACCGGCGGAAGCGATCGCGTAGCATTTGGTGACCGCTTTCATGGTGTTGCCGACGGCGTCGAGGTCGTCAGTCACGGCGCGCACTTCCTTCGGGAGATCGCTCATCACGGCGATGCCGCCGGCGTTATCCGTGATCGGACCGAAAGCGTCGAGCGAGATGATAATGCCCGCCATCGACAACATGCTCATGACCGCGATCGCGATGCCATAAAGACCCGCGAAGTGGAAGCTGAAGAGAATCGCAAGGCCGATGAACCCGACCGGCAGCGCGGTCGCGTGCTGCCCGATAGCGAGGCCGGCGATGATGTTCGTGGCGTGACCGGTCTCGGACGCTTTCGCGATCTTGCGGACCGGCGAGAAGCTCATCGAGGTGTAGTAATTCGTGATCACCACGACGATGCCGGTCATGAGCAACCCGACGAGCGAGGCGCAATAGAGGTCGTTCGCGGTCCGGAGCGCATCGGCGATGATGACACCGTTCGGGAAGAGCAGGTGCGTCGCCGGCCAGAAGAGGATCGCCGAGACGAGCGCGCTCGCCATGACGCCGCCCATGAGGACGTTGCCGGGCTTGGCGTTGCTCGTGTTAACGAAAAGAATGCCGACAATCGCGCCGAGCACCGAGATGCCGCCGAGGATAAACGGATAAACAATCGCCGCCGGCGTGCCGGTGAGCGTGAGCGCGCCAACCAGAATCGCGCCGATCAAACTGACAGCGTAAGTCTCGAAAACATCCGCAGCCATGCCCGCGCAATCGCCCACGTTGTCGCCGACGTTGTCCGCGATCGTGGCCGGGTTCCGGGGATCGTCTTCGTCGAGGGTGTTCTCGATCTTCCCGACGAGATCGGCGCCGACGTCGGCCGCCTTCGTGTAAATGCCGCCGCCGAGTCGCGCGAAGACGCTGATGAGACTCGCGCCGAGCGCCAGCCCGATGAGGCTGCGCACGGCGAGGGCTTCGCCGATGATGCGCGTGCTAATCGTATAGAAGAGCCCGACCGAGAGAAGCGCGAGGCCGACCACGAGCAGACCGGTGACGGCGCCGCCGTTGAACGCCACGCGCATGGCCGCAGTGCGCGATTTTGTCGCAGCCTGCGTGGTTCGGGTGTTCGCGAGAACCGCGATGCGCATGCCGATGAATCCGGCCGCGAGGGAGCAAACTGCGCCGACGAGGAAACCGAACGAAGTCGCGTGATCCTTGAAGATGAAAAGGAGGATGAAAATGACGACGGCAATCGCGCTGATCGTGACCACCTGCCGGTTGAGATAAGCCTTCGCGCCTTCCTGGATCGCCCCGGCGATTTCCTGCATCCGCGCATTCCCGGGCGAGGCCTTGATCACCGAGAGGATGAGGAAGTAAGCGAACGCGAGACCGGCCAGCGCGCAGAGCATGGCCAGCCAAATGCCGGAGTCGAGGATGGTAAGGGCTAGAATCATAAGTATGGGCGGATTGGGAGCGGTGAGTTTAGAGGGATTCTCAACCGAGGCAACCGCTAAAGGCCGCGCCGCGAGCGCTTGGGCCGGCGGCTCTCTGCCGGAGGGCGCCGTCGCTTCGTTCAAAGGATGCGCAGCTCGTGAATAGAGGGGCACTTGAGTCTGTAGCGGCGGTCTGTGGCCGCCGAGAGCGGCGCCCGCGAAAGACCGTGCTCGGCGGTCAGAGACCGCCACTACAATTCCACCGCACCCTCGACCTCTAAAAATCCCCTTAAGCGCCGGAGAAAAACCG
>JBPCRH010000209.1:0-5166 GCA_050997075.1 Chthoniobacterales bacterium | reverse complement strand
GCCCGGCTGTTTTGCGTCCCGGCCGTCCGTAGAAGGTCAACCTGCGGAAACCCGGTTTCACAAGCGGTTCGGCCAGCCGTTCGAAGGACTGGTCGCGGATAACCGCGGAGGACCGCAGCGGAATTCGCGGGGAAACGCGCAGTGCTCGTCGATTATAAGACAGTAGAGATCACTCTAACCGGTCGTGAGCGCGGCGCGTTCGTCGGTGACGTCGACGCCGCTTTTCTCGAGGAAGTAATCGTAGCCGCCAGGATACGGGGTAACGGTACCGGCGTTCACGTGCAGGATTTTAGTGGCGAGTTTGCGGATGAAATGCACGTCGTGCGAAATGAAGACCAGGGTGCCTTCGTAGGCGGCGAGGGCGAGGATGAGCGACTCGACTGCGTGGATGTCGAGGTGCGTGGTAGGCTCGTCCATGAGGAGGAGGTTCGGCGGATCGACGAGGAACTTGATCAGGTTGAGCCGGCTCTTTTCGCCGCCGCTGAGGATGCCGGTCTTTTTGTAGATGTCATCTTTGCGGAAGAGGAAGGAACCGAGGATGCCGCGCGCTTCGTTCTCGGCGAGGGTGGGTGCGGCGTCCATCACTTCCTGAAGAACGGACTTAGTGGCGTCGAGGGTGTCGGCACGGTGCTGCGAGAAGTAACCGATCTTAGCCGCGTGCCCGAGTTTCCGTTCGCCTTTCTGGAATTCGATTACGCCGGCCAGGACCTTGAGCAAGGTGGATTTGCCGGCGCCGTTCGGGCCGACGAGAACGGTGCGCTCGCCCCGCTCGATCGTGAGGTCGAGGCCGCGATAGACCTGATGTTTGCCATAGGCCTGGTGCACGCCATCGAGTGAGATCGCGCGTTGGCCGCCCCGCGGCGGCTGCGGGATGTTGAACCGGAACGGCTTCTTCGATGGGAGCGGTTTCTCGATTAATTCCATGCGCTCGATTTGCTTGAGCTTGCTCATGGCTTGCGACGCTTTCGAGGCGACCTGGCGGAAGCGCTCGTAAAACTCGCGGAGCCGCGCGATTTCCTTCTGCTGGTTGTTGTAGCCGGCGAGCTGCTGCTCGTAGTTCGCCTCGCGTTGGCGGAGGAACTCGGAGTAGTTGCCGGTGTAGGCGACGAGCTTCTGCTCGGCGATGTCGTAGATGCCCTCGACGACTTCGTCCATAAACTGTCGGTCGTGCGAGATGAGGAGAAGCGCGCCTGAGTAGTTCTTGAGATAATCCTGCAACCAGAGGAGCGAGAGCAGGTCGAGGTGATTGGTCGGCTCGTCGAGCAGGAGCAGGTCGGGCTCCATCACGAGCAAGCGCGCAAGATGCGCGCGCATGACCCAGCCGCCGCTCATCTCATTCGCTTTGCGCTCGAAGTCCTGCTCGCGATAGCCGAGCCCGCGCAACATTTTCTTCGCCTTCGCATCCACTTGGGGATCGCTCAACGCTTCATGCTTGGCGTGCGCTTCGAGATATTCGGCGCTGCTGACGTCGCCCGACTTCTCGAGTGCGCGCAGTTGTTTCTCGAGCGCGGGAATTTCGTTCGCGCGACCGGTGGCGACATCCATCACCGTCTCGTGGCCGACCGGCTCGCTCTCCTGCGGGAGATAGCCGACCATGGTCCAGTCATCGCGCTCGATCGTCCCGGCATCGGCGGCTTCCTTTTTCAGGATCACATTAAAAAGCGTGGACTTGCCCGCGCCATTCGGCCCAACGAGGGCGACGCGTTCGCCGTAGTCCACGGTCAGGCCGGCATTCTCAAAAAGAGTCCGCCCGCCCATGGTTTTGCGAAGGTCGCGAATAGTCAGCATAACAGGTCAACGCCGTGAGAAGCGGGGCCCGCACGTTACAGGCGATCGGTCCAGATTCAAAACCGAGGCCGCCAGCCGAAAAAGGAGCCGGTCCAAGCCGGCTGCCGTGCGCGGAAATGCGGCGTCAGCGGAGCCGGCATGCCCGAATTTCTCGAACGGCGCTCGACTTGAGCGGCCCACGAGAAGGACTACTCGCCGCAGAGTTAGCAGCCGACCTTCCCGTGGGCGACGTGACTCGGGCCGCCGCAATCGCAAAGGCGCGGTCGCCAATTGCGCCGCCAAATCCCGCTTGCGCGCCGGAGAAATGGCGGCAGTTTGGTCGGTCATTCAGTCTCATCCATCTATGCACCTCTACCGTCGTCTCTTTCTCTCTTTTTCTCTCTCTCTGGCCGCAGTCTTTGCGGTCAATTTTGTTTCGGGGCAAGAACTGCCGAACACGACCCGGCTCCTGCGTTTTCCCACGACTAACGGTGAGCAGATCGTTTTCTGCTACGCGGGTGAACTCTATACCGTCGGTAAGGACGGCGGCACGGCGCGCCGACTCACGAGTGGGCCAGGGTACAGCTCGTTTCCCCGATTCTCGTCCGACGGTTCGCAGCTCGCCTTCACTTCGCACTACGATGGGAACACCGAGGTTTACGTCATGCCTGGGGAGGGCGGCGCGCCGAAGCGCCTGACCACGACCGCGACGCTCGGCCGGGACGATATCTCCGACCGGATGGGGCCGAATAACCTTGTCATGACCTGGGAGAACACCAAGCCGCTGGTCGTCTTCCGTTCCCGCAAGAAGTCTTTCAACTCCTTTAACGGCGAGCTTTACACCGTCGGCCTCGACGCGGAGTTACCCCAGCAGCTGCCACTTCCGCGCGGCGGGTTTACTTCCTTCTCGCCCGATGACTCGAAGATGGCGTTCAACCGCATCTTCCGCGAGTTCCGCACCTGGAAACACTACCGCGGCGGCATGGCCGACGACATCTGGATCTACGACTTCAAGACTAACCAGACGACGAATCTGACGAACGATGCGAGCCAGGATATCTGCCCGATGTGGGGACCGGACAACCGGATTTACTTCACCTCCGATCGCGACAACCGGATGAATCTCTATTCGATCGGCTTGGACGGCAAAGACATCAAGCAACTCACTCAGTTTAAGGATTTCGACATTAAGTTCCCCTCCATCGGTAAAGACGCGATCGTCTTCGAGCAGGCTGGCTATATCTGGCGTTACGATCTCGCGAGCGGTAAGGCCGCGCCGGTCCCGATCATGGTCAAGGAAGACTTCCAGAGCGGTCGTGCAGCCTTCATGGACGCTTCGAAGCACATCGAGTCGGTCAGCCCCGCGCCTGATGGCGAGCGAGTCATCACCGTGGCCCGCGGCGACCTCTTCTCGGTGCCGGCGAAGAACGGCACGCCCCGTAACCTGAGCAAAACTTCTAACGCGCACGAACGCGATGCGATCTGGTCGCCGGATGGGAAGTGGATCGCTTATAACTCCGACATCACCGGCGAAAACGAACTCTACGTCCGCTCCCAGGACGGCAAGGGACAGCCGCAGCAACTCACGAGCAAAGCCGACACCTACTATTACCAGCCGACGTGGTCGCCTGACAGCAAGAAGCTCCTCTGGAGTGATCGCCTTCAACGCCTTCGCTACGTCGACGTCGCGAGTAAGGCGGTGACGGAAGTAGATCAGGATAAGGTCGGAGAGTTCGGTTCCTATGACTGGTCGCCGGACAGTCAATGGATTGCCTGGTCGCGTCCGGAGGAGAACGGCTTTGAGAAAGTCTATATTACCTCCATCGCGAACAAGAAGCCGACCCCCGTGACCGATAGCTGGTATTCGGCCGGCCGGGTTCGCTTCAGCGACGACGGGAAGTATCTCCTTCTCTCTTCCAGTCGAGACTTCAAGCCCACCTTTGGCGAAGAAGAATTCGCAAACGTTTACGTCAACATGCAGCGGGTCTACCTCGTGACCCTCGCCAAGGATACGGTCAATCCGCTCGGCCCGAAGAGCGACGAGGTCGGCCAGGGCGACAAAAAGGATAAAGACAAAGACAAGGAAGGCGGCGAGAAGAAGGATGGCGCAGACAAGGGACCGAAGAAGCCGGTCACGGTAAAGGTTGACCTCGACGGGATCCAAAACCGGATTATTGGCCTCGACATCGCGTCGGCGGATTACCGCGGGTTACGACTGGTGGATGGCCGCGTATTCTACCTTCGCCACACCACCGCCGACGATGCGGAGAGCAACGACGAGGAAGGCGATGGCGACCAGAAATTCCACCTCTGCTCCTACAGCCTGGAAGATCGCAAAGAGACCGTCCTGGGTGACGTCGCTTCCTACGAGATCACGACTGACGGGAAGAAGATGCTCGTGAAGGTCGGCAAGGAATACGCGACGATCGACCTGCCGAAGGACAAGATCGAAACCAAGGATCATGTCCTGAAAATGGATGGCTTCGACATGCAGGTGGATCGGCAGGCCGAGTGGAAGCAGATCTATTTTGAAGCCTGGCGGCAGATGCGCGATTTCTTCTACTCGCCGACGATGAACGGCGTCGACTGGAAGGCGATGGGCGATAAGTACGCCGCGCTTCTACCCTACGCTAATCATCGGAACGACCTGACCTATCTCCTAGGCGAGTTAATTGGTGAACTAAATAATGGCCACACCTATGTCGCCGGTGGCGAGCGGCCGGCGACGGAGCGGATCAAACTCGGCGTGCTGGGAGCCGAGCTCTCCCGGGACCAAGCGACGAAGGCTTATAAGATCGATCGGATTCTTCCAGGAGAAAATTGGGACGACGAGACCCGCTCTCCGCTCACGGAGATAGGAGTAAACGTCAAACCGGGCGACTACATTCTTGCTGTTAACGGCATTCCCGTCGCGAGCGTGCCGAACATCTACGATACCCTCATCGGCACCGCCGGGAAGCAAGTCATCCTGCGGGTTAACTCCAAGCCGACGGACGACGGGGCCCGGGATGTCACAGTCGTCCCCACGGCGGATGAATCGCCACTTTACTACCTCGCCTGGGTGCAGAAGAACATCGATGACGTTACCAAAAAGACGAACGGTGAAGTCGGCTACGTTCACATCCCCGACATGGGCCAGCCCGGCTTGAACCAGTTCACGAAGTTATACTTCCCGCAGATCAAAAAGAAGGCGCTCATCGTCGACGTCCGCGGCAATGGCGGCGGCTTCGTTTCTCCGTTGGTGATCGAGCGTCTGCGTCGCGCCCTGGTCATGATCGAGATGTCGCGCAACGGCACTCCGGAGCCGAACCCGCCGCAGACTTTTGTCGGCCCGATGGTAAGTTTGATTGACGAGTTCTCCGCCTCGGATGGAGATATCTTCCCTTATCGCTTCAAGAC
>JBPCRH010000179.1:0-2798 GCA_050997075.1 Chthoniobacterales bacterium | reverse complement strand
CGCCTCGCGTGCTGGTTTCGGCGCCTCGCCGGAACAGGCTTTGTCCCTCGGGCGATGGGGTCCGAGAAAAGTTCGCGATGGCGAGGGCGCCATCTTTAGCACGCGAGGCGCGTGCGTTCCCCAGAATTGCGATAGCGATGAATTTCATCGGGGAAATGCTCTCTAAACGGCTAGAGTTTCCTTCCGATGATGAGTCCGTGGTCACGCGGCAAGCGCTGGCTTTCGATGGAGCGAAAACCGGCATCGTGCATCCATTGCCGGTACTCCTGCCACGTGTAGAGCATGCCTTCGCCGGTCGCGATGGTAAGGAAATAAGGTGATCCCATCGCGGCGGTGGACGGGCCATCCTCGGTATCCCGCTGCATCATATTAAAGACGATAACGCTGCCACCTGTCGGCAGGCTCTCGAAGCATTTGCGGAGGAGCTGTCGATTTCGTGCCTCGCCCCAAATTGTGAGAAAATGCGCGAAGAGAATCGTGTCGGCTTCCTCGGGAAACGGATCGCTGAAACAGTTCCCGGGAAATGCGCTAAGGCGATCGCTCAGTTGTTCGGTCGCGATGTTTTTCTGGGCAATCTCGCAGACCGATTCCGAGTCGAAGACTGCCGCCCGGAGATGCGGGAAGCGGCGGGCGAAAGCGATGATGTTCGTCCCATTACCGCCGCCGACATCGAGGAGGAACTTTGCTCCGCTCAGATCTAGGCCGCGCACCAGCATGGCATTGGCCTGCACTGAAATGCTCTCCATTGCGTCCTGGAAAATCTGCTCACGCGGTTCATCGTGTGCGAGGCGCTCGTAAAGGGTGCTCTCCGTTCCGCTGAATTCTTCGAGGCCGACGTTGGAATTGGCGCGAATTGCATCGGCAAAATGAAACATGGCGCGGTAGTTGATGTGGTGCTGCCAGCGCACGATATCGATGATGTTCTTGGGCGAGCTGCGCACCAAGAGCAGGCGGGAAAGCATCGTGTTGGAATACGACCGGCCGCGCTTGCGGAGCAGGCCGAGGGTTGTGCAGCCTAGGAGGAGAATCCGGATCGGCTGCTCGGCGCAGCTCAGCGCCTGGGCAATCTTCGCGCGAGTCATGCGTTTGTGCTGATGAAGAAGTGAAAACAGATCGAGCTCAAGCGCGGCGCTGAGCGTCTGGAAGAAAATGTGGCCGCCCACGATCAGCGCCATCTGCCGATTGGCCCGGCCGAGCAGAACTCGCTCAATTAGATAACGCTGGATCCAATTGGTCGCCCTCCAGCGCAGATCGCCGCCGAGTGTGACTGGGAAAGATTTCATCGCTACTTTATTCATGCGGGATGATCTGGGTGCGGAGTTCGAAGGTGCGGCGCCCGTCCTTTTCCTGCCAGAGAAGATGGTCGGGGTCGGGCAACATTTCGGTCGCCTCGAGTTCGCCGGCTTTGACCAGCCAGCGATGAAAAATCTCGAGGAAAAGATAACTCTCGAGATCGATGTATACCGGCTTGGTGTCTTTGTCGCGCCCTTCCGCGCCGCTCCGGCGCAGGGCCTGCTCAGTCGGGCGAATGTAAAGATGGCGCGGGAGATCGCGGCCGCGACGGAGCCGTTCGACCGCGGTCACTAGATCGGGCGAGACCCCGGTGAAATCGCCCCCACCTAGTTCCTCGAGCGCGATCGTCCCGGGGCGCCGTTGCACGGTGCCCCGGCCCCAGCGCAGGCGCGGGGTATGTTTGCCTCACGAAAAGCTACAAGGGTGAAAGCCGAGCGGGATGAGCCAGGCACGCGCGAAGGAGCCGAGATACTCGCGCGAGCCGCGTCGGCGCAGGCCGACGTCGCCGGTCGTTTCGTTGAGAAACACTTCCGTTTCCGACGGCGGGATGCTTTGCCATTGCGGCTGCGGGCGTTGCCCGGCGACGAAATAAGTTTGCTCCGGCAAAGCGGCGAAAATGCGGACGGTGGTGGTCGCGGTGAAGTCGGCGGCGAAAAAGCCGAATTGAAAATTCGGCTGGCCGCAGAGCGTGCTCTTGAGTGCGTCGGAAAGAGCTGCGGGGTCGGGGCAGGACCAGTAAAAACCGTGGTGAAGGAGCGCGACCGGCGGATGGAGTTCGGCCAGGACCCACTCGTAATCGCCCTGCGCCACGGCTTCGACCGAGGCGGCGGAGAGCTGGAGATCGGCCGAGGGATAGGTGTACTCGTCGAAGGGTGGAAACGAAAAAGACCGCCTAACGAGCTCGCAATCCTGCGGCGTGACCGCGATCTCCGTCGCGTCCGCGCGACTGGCAAAGGTCTCGGCGAAGGCGGCTTTTACTTCCTGAAAAGCGAAAGCCGCAAACGCGACCATGCCCGGGCCGGTGAGCGGAAGTCTTGCCTCGGCGCAATGCCGCAAAAAAACGGGGAGCGGGAGCGCGCCCTGTTGCAAGGGCGCTTTCTCGAAAAGCCCGCGCAACCCGGCGGCGACCCGGCTGGCGGCGAAGGCGTAATTATCGCGCCAGAGATCGATCCAGGGCGCGGCGTCGTTGGTGACTTCGTCGAGGAGGCGCTCGGAAATCCTGAAACCGCATTCGCGGAAACATTCTTCGCCGATCGGGTTGGTCGCAGAATAAAGAAAACGCGTGGCAGTCTTCTCCGCGCCGAGATCCTCCAACCGCGCCGCCGCCTCATCGATCAACGCGACGCGCTCGGGCACGGCATCCGTCGCCGCGAATCTTTTCGGCAACTCTGCGAGCGATTGCAGGCGACCGAGCCACCGGCTCCGTACTGGACCTTCGCTCCAGCGTGAGACATCATCGACCAAGGTATCAAACGCATGGGGATCAAACGCGGGCACTTCCATTT
>JBPCRH010000174.1:0-4211 GCA_050997075.1 Chthoniobacterales bacterium | reverse complement strand
ACTGGCTCCCGCCCGAGATCGAGCGCGACGAAAAAGGTTTCATCAAAACCGGCGCGTCCGTCGCGCACGCCCCGGCCTGGCAAAAAAGCCGGCGCGCCCCCGGCCCAATGGAAACGAGCGTCCCGGGGATCTTCGCGGCCGGCGATGTGCGCTCGGGTTCGGTCAAACGTTGCGCCGCCGCGGTGGGCGAGGGCGGAATGGCTGTGGCCAGCGTGCACGACGCGCTCCAGCTTTCGCCTAACGATTGATCTTGCTGCTGCCGGGCGCCAGCACGACGCCCCTCGTCCTTCCGCGCGAGCGGACGTTATTTCGCGGCGAGCGCCTGCTCGTCGGCGCGCTTCGTTTGCAGACGAAGCTGGCCGCAGGCGGCCGCGATGTCGTGACCCTTTTCGCGCCGCAAGGTGGCAACCGCGCCGTGTTCGCGCAGGATGCGCAGGAAAGTTTCCTGCCGATTGCGCGAGGGACGGGACCATTCCAAGCCCTCGACCGTGTTGTAAGGAATCAGGTTTACCTTCGCGGCGAGGCGGAGCGCGTGGCGGGCCAGGGCGTGCGCCTGTTCGTCGCTGTCGTTCACGCCGGCGATGAGGATGTATTCAAACATCAGCCGCTTCTTCTCCGCGACGTAGGCCGCGCAGGCGTCGAGCAAAGTTGCGAGCGGATATCTGCGGTTTACCGGCATGATCTGGTCGCGGACCGCGTCGGTCGCGCCGTGCAGTGAAATGGCGAGGCGAAATTGGGTCGGTTCCTGCGCCAGTTTGCGGATCTGCGGAGCGAGTCCGCTGGTCGAAATCGTAATGTGCCGCGCGCCGATTTCGAGACCCCAGGGCGCATTGATAATGCGGACGGCGGCGAGCAGGTTGGTCAGGTTCGCGAGCGGTTCGCCCATCCCCATGAAGACAATGTTGTCGATTCGTTCCCCACTCTCCTTTTCGATCGCGAGCAGTTGGTCGACGATCTCGGACGCGGCGAGATTACGGGTGAAACCGTCGAGGCCGCTCGCGCAAAATTTGCAGCCGTAAGCGCAGCCGACCTGGGTCGAGACGCAGGCGGTGCGCCGATCGGAAGTCTCACCGTAGAGGGCGGGCGAAGCCGGGATGAGGACCGACTCGATCAGGCTGCCATCCGCCAAGCGGAAGAGGAATTTGCGCGTCGTGTCCTTTGAGCCGAGGACGCGGACCACCTCCGGCCTAACGAAGGAAAATTCCGCGTCCAGCCAGGTGCGCATCGCGGCCGGGAGATCGGTCATGGCGGCGAAGGAATCGACCCGCTTTTCGTAGAGCCAGTCCATGACCTGCTTCGCGCGATAAGCCGGCTGGCCCTGGGCGGCGAGGAGCGGGGTCAGCTCGTCGAGGTGGAGCGATTTGATCGATGGCTTCGACACGCGAAGAACTTACCAAAGTAACGGGAGGGCGTCGAATGGGGAGGGCTCTCTGCTCGGGTAGCGCCTGCGTTCCGCAGGCTGGTGACGGTGTTTCACCGTCACGAACTTTCCTTGATGCGGCGATTAAGGTGTCGGCTCAGCCGCTCGAAAAGTTCGTCGCGGTGGAACACCGCGACCAGCCTGCGGAACGCAAGCGCTACCCAGGCCCCGAACCGACGCCTAACGAGCGTGACTGACCCGCCAAATCACGCCGTGCGCGTCTTCGCTGAAGAGAAGGCTGCCATCCTTCGCCACGGTCACGCCGACCGGGCGGCCCCAGACATCGCCGTCCGGGGTCACAAAACCGGTGACGAAATCTTCATAGGCTCCCGTCGGTTTCCCTGCTTTGAAGGGAACACGGACGATCTTGTAGCCCGTGCGGCGGGTGCGATTCCACGACCCGTGGAAGGCCGCGAAGATGTCGCCGCGATATTCCGCGGGGAATTGGGTGCCGGTATAAAAGCAGAGATTGAGCGACGCCGAGTGCGCCTGAACGAGCACGTCGGGGACGATCACTTTGCTCGCCAGCTCGGGCTTTTCGCCCTTGTGCCGCGGATCCTGATTCGCACCGAGGTAATACCAAGGCCAGCCGTAGAAGCCGCCCGGGCGAACGCTGCTGATGTAATCCGGGACGAGGTTGTCGCCGAGCTCGTCGCGTTCGTTCACGCTCATCCAAAGCTCATCTGTGCCCGGGCGCACGGCGATGCCGACCGCGTTACGAATCCCCCAGGCGTAAGTCTTTTGGCCGCTGCCGTCGGGATTGAATTGAAAAATCCGCGCCCGGTCTGCTTCGGCGGCGTCGTCGGAGACGTTCGAGTGCGAGCCGATGGAGACGAACATTTTCTTCCCGTCCTCCGAGAAAACGAGATCGCGCGTCCAATGCCCGCCGCCCCGGAGCAGCCCGCCGCCGGAAAGCTGCGCGCCGAGGGTCTCGCCCGGGCCGCGCGCACGGAGGTCGCCGTTGCGATAGGGAAAACGAATGATCCCGTCGGTGTTCGCGACGTAGAGATATTGCGGGTTCGGGCCGGGCGGGTAAAAGGCGATCCCGAACGGTTTGTTTAGTTTCCCGCCTTCGGTGAAGAGCTCGTTCTGCTCCGGCTTGCCGTCGCCGTTCGTATCGCGGCAGACCCTAATCTGATTCGCACGACTTTCGACCACGAAAAGATCGCCATTCGGCGCGGTCAGGAGATAGCGCGGATCGCGGAAGCCAGCGGCGTATTCCTCAAGCTTGAAACCAGCCGGAACATGGAGGCGCGCGTTCGGCGGGCGATCGACTTCGCGCGGACCGTTGTTGGCCGAGCGGGTGGCATTGGGCGGCGGCAAATCCGCCACCTTGATCTGCCGGCGCAGGCCGGGCGCGTCACTCGTCCAGTCGCCCATCGCGGCCTGACCGGTGAGGAGCTGGCCCTCTTCCGCGCGGGCCGCGGCGCTGCCGAGACAGAGAATTCCGAGAAGGAAAAAAGGAGCGAGGCGCAAAGGATTCTTTGCCTAACGAAGAACGGTCTCGCGCTTCTTCTCAGCCTGGGCCACTTCCCGCTCCGACTTCCGCGCGTTCTGTACGAAGGTATTGTTCTCGCCATGCTTCGCCCAAGGGCCAGGCGGCACATCCTTGAAGTCGACAAATTTCCAGTCGGTCACGTCGGTCTCTTGGATGCCGAGGTAATCGCGTACCGCCGGCGAGACATCGAGGCCGGCGCCGTGGTTCAGATTCGGTTTCGGACGTTCGTTCCCGAAGACGTATTCCCAATGATCGGTCCGAAAAGGACCGGCATCTTCCCACTGCGCGTAAACCGTCCGGTTCCCCTTCCGGATCGCAATCCAGCGGTCTTTACAGACGGAAACGCCCGGGCCTTTATAGGCTTCCTTGAACCAAGGGATGACCTTCGGCGCTTCCGGCCGATGGCCTTCGCGCATTTTGTCGTTGTAAGGGAGCGCGCAGTAAAACGGGTTCTGCCGCGGGGTGAAATCGACCGGGATGTAGTTGTTGCGCTCCGCCTTGTTCGGATTGTCGTAGCCACCGTAGTTGCGCGCCCACGAGGCGTCCCAACTGCTCGCGTGATTCGGCACCGGGTTATTCGCGCTCGGGCTTTCGCCGATCCAAAAAACCGTGGTCACGATCTTCTGCTTCCACGGATAACGCTCGGCGTCGGATTTTCCGGGAATGATCTCAATGCTCGGCGGGGTGTTTCCGATCGCATCGACCCTGAGGAGCAGGTCGTCGTTCAAACGATTTTGCTTCTTGCTGTGCTTCATTTTCGCCGGCGTGGTTTGGGCCGGCGCCGAGGGAGCAAACAACGCCGAGAGCGAGGAAAGACAGACGGCAATGGTGTGAGTGAGTGTTCCTGGTTTCATCGGGAAAGCGAAGCTCCAGCAGCGGGGCTGAAGACGAGGCGCACCTAAATTTAGAATCGGCCAGCGGGCCGAAAGTGCGCGTAAAGTGAGGGCGGCAGTATCGCACGAAAGTCTTCTGAATCAACCCCATGACTGCATCAAGCCCGCGACTGTAGACGCTTCGCTCTGCGAAGCGCGGGGGCAAAGGTGAATAAGCTGGCGGCGCCGACCCCCGCGTCTCCCAGGGAGACGTCTACAGGGGAGACGTCTCGAGAAACTTCCCCGGGTTCAAAATACCGTCGGGATCGAGCGCCTTTTTCAACCGAGAGTGCACGGCGCGCGCGACATCGCTCGTCGCCTCGGGCCACCAGCGCTTTTTCGCGAGGCCGATGCCGTGCTCCCCGGTGATCACCCCACCCCAGGCGAACACTTGCGCGAAAAGCTCGTCGAGCGCCTGCTC
>JBPCRH010000171.1:0-3948 GCA_050997075.1 Chthoniobacterales bacterium | reverse complement strand
GCTTGCCGGTGATCCCGAGGTAAAGAGTTTCGAGCGACTGCAGCCGACGAAGAAGGCTCGCCGTTTCCTCCGTGAACCCAAGCTTCACCCGTCCGAACTTTTCCGCCACCCACGCACCCGCGTTGCGCACGCCGCTCTCCTCGAAACCGAGCGCTGTCATGAGGTTGTGTAACTGCTCGTGATCGGCCTCGACGTCGGCCTTCAGCTCGCGGAAAAATGCGCCAAGCTCGTCGCCCTCGTGCGCTTTTACGAGGTGCTCGAGCCACTGCAAGGCCCCGACCGCGCCCGCGTAGTGATCCTGCAGATAGGTTTCGAGGTCGCAGTTATTAGTTCCCTCAGCCATCACCCAGACTATCGCGCCTCCCTGCCGCCGAAGCCGTGCCCCGCGCTTGCGCCGACGCGCGTCTGCGGTTGCGTTAGAGGGTGGAAAAAAAGGAGCCGCCGCGCGCGATCATCCATCTCGACATGGATTGCTTTTATGCCGCGATTGAAGTGCGCGACCGGCCGGAACTGCGCGGTAAACCGGTCGGCGTCGGCGGCGCGCGCGATCGCCGCGGCGTGCTCACGACCTGCAATTACGAGGCGCGCAAGTTCGGCGTGCACTCGGCCATGCCGACGTTTATGGCGCTGCAGCGCTGTCCAAAATTAATCGTTCTCCCGACCCGCTTCGATGTTTACCGGCGCGAGTCAGCGACGATTCGCGCGATCCTTCATCGCTTCACTCCGCTGGTCGAACCGCTCTCGCTCGACGAAGCCTACCTCGACGTTAGCGCGCATCCCGGCGCGCCCGGGCCGCTCGCGGAGGTGATCCGGAAGCTGATCTACCAAAAGACAAAACTAACCGCCTCCGCCGGGATCGGGCCGAACAAACTCGTCGCGAAAATCGCGAGCGACCTGAAGAAACCCAACGGGCAATTCGAAGTTTTGCCTAACGACGTCCCCGGGTTCATGGCCGCGCTTCCGGTGCGCAAGATTTGGGGCATCGGCGCGGTCACGGAGCAG
The DNA here is from genome assembly GCA_050997075.1 of Chthoniobacterales bacterium. GTDB lineage: Bacteria > Verrucomicrobiota > Verrucomicrobiia > Chthoniobacterales > UBA10450 > Palsa-1392. The sequence continues at coordinate 2,946 of JBPCRH010000171.1, read as the reverse complement.
AAGTTGCAGCAGCGCGGGATCAACCTTTGCGCCGACCTGCTGCCTTTCACCCGCCTCCAGTTGCAGGAGATCTTCGGGAAGTTTGGTGCGGAACTTTACGACCTCGCGCGCGGGATCGACGAGCGCCCGGTCGAGCCGCATCGCGAGCGCAAATCGCTCAGCAACGAAGAAACTTTCTCGATCAATCTCGAGACGCTCGAGGCCTGCGAGGAGCGGCTCGAGGAGTTATTTGCCGAGCTCATGGCCGAGCTCGCGCAGAAGGAGAACGACCGAACCATCACGAAGATTTTTGTGAAACTAAAGTTCGCCGATTTCACTCGGACCACGATCGAACGCGCCGGGATGTCGCCGTCGTTAGGCGAATATCGCCAACTGCTCACGGACGCTTTTGCCCGCACTGGCAAAAGCGTCCGCCTCATGGGTGTAGGCGTGCGCTTCGCGCCGGTTCGCGAGCCCGGCTCGACCCAGCTGGCGCTACTGTAGACGTTTCGCTCTGCGAAACGCGGGCGTGCGGCCTCCACGCAGAATCGACCCTGTGATCGGCGCCTCCCCCGCGCTTCGCAGAGCGAAGCGTCGACAGCCTGGTTTCGCCCGCACCCGACAAAAGCGTGCGCCTGATGGGCGTGGCTGTCCGCTCCACCCCGGTCGAACAGCCGGAGGCAGCTCAACTGCCGCTCCCCTGAGGCGCCAGGCGCGCAACTAATTTTTCGAAGCGCGGATCGCTTCGGAGCGGTGCCCAAACCGGATCGACGCGAAGGTAGCCGTAGCTCAGATAACCCGGCAACTTGGTTAGCTTTTGAAGGACGGCGAAGGCTTGGTCGGTCTCGCCGGACCAGGCGTAAACCTGGGCAAGCCCTTGGAGGACGAGCACCCCATCGTAGGCGTCGCGCGAGACCGGCATGAGCGCCACCGCGTGCCCCGCTTCTTCGAGCGCGATGTCCTTCTCCCCGAGCCTGGCATCGATCAGCGCGAGGACCGCGAGGGTGCGGGGGTCTTCCGGCTTTTTCATTAGGCGCGCCTCCAGGATTTGGCGTGCGGCGGCAAAGTTCTTTTGCGCACTTTCCCGGTCGCCTCTGGCACCGGCGATGATCGCTTCATACCAGGCACGCGGGTAGTAAAAGCTGAAGTCCACCTCTTGGAAATCCTCCCGCGGCGAGGCCGCGAGCGCCTTCTCCGCGGCAGCGTAATCGTGCGCGACGAGCGCGAGGAAAATCCGCAGCGCGGTCTCGCCGCCGCCGACATCGAGATCGGGCGGGGCCAGCGCGAGCGCCCGGCGGATGTATTCCGGATCGCCCGTGGCCGAGAACAGGATCGATTCGCGGCGCAGATGGATGATCGGACTATCGAGCCCGGCCGCGATCGCTCGGGTGTAGTTCTGGACGGCTTCCGAAAAGCGCCGGAGCAGAATGTAAGTGTCCGCGAGCAGGTTGACCGCGTTCGGGTTGCGCGGATCGATTTTTACCGCGGCTTCGAAATCCTGGAGCGCTTCCGGCCAATGTCCGCGCCGCCGTTCGATGTAACCGGCGAGGACGAAAAATGCGGCGCTGTTCGGGAGGCCGGGCCGGGCGAGTGCAATCTCCTTTTGCGCCTGCTTGTAATCGCGAAGGGCGCGAAAGTAATGGCCCGCCATCGAGAGGTGCGCCTCCGCGGAATCGGGTTGCAGGCGCAGCGCGGTCGCCGCTGCTTCCGCAGCGCGCGCTACCCGTGCGGGCGTGGGGTCGAGATCGAGGAAATAGAGAAGATCGTGGGCGCGCGCGGCGTAGGCGTAGGCGAGGACGAATTTAGGATCGCGCGCGGTCGCTTCCTCGAGGAGCCGGAGCGCCTGCAAAAACGAGACCTTCGGATCGGGCGCGTCGAGGTAGCTGTCGATCAATTCCTTCGCCTGCAGGTAGAGGTCGAAGGCCACATAATCGAGCGTCGGCCGCTCTTCGATGCCCGCCTTTTCCTGGGGCGAAATGCGCGCGCGCAATTGTGCCACGATCGACTTCGCGATGTCGCTCTGGATCATAAAAGCGTCGGAGAGATCGCCATCATAAGTGTCGGCCCAGAGCTGCTGCTCGGTCCGCGCATCGATCAGTTGTGCGCTCACGCGGAGCCGGTCGACGCTGCGCTGGACCGAGCCTTGGAGAACAAAGGCGACGCCGAGTTGCTGGCCGATCTCATGCAGGTTGCGCCCGGCCGCGCCCTTGTACTGGTCGACGCTGGTGTGGCTGATCACCTTCAGGTCGGCCACTTTTGCGAGGTCGGTCAGGATCTGGTCCTGCACACCGTCCGCGAAAAAAGCATTCGCTTTTTGTTCGCTCAGATTTTGGAAAGGCAGAACCGCGATACTCTTTTCCGTGATTTCTCTTTTCGTTAGGCCGGAAGCGGCGGTGACGCGCCACGGATGCCAGAACCAGTAGCCACTGAGAAAAAGCCCGGCCAGCGCGGTGCCGAGAAGCGCGAGCACCCAAACCTGGCGCCGGCTGGTCACGCGCAGTCCCGTTACGCTGGAGGTGCGCTGGATGCCGGTGCTGGTAATATCAAAGGCCCACGCAAGGACGAGCGCGAAAGGAAACCCGACCGCAATGAGGACGACGAAAAGTTGCTGCACCCATTCTGGCGCGTGGAAGATCGGCAGGATCGTTCCGCCGATCTGCACGAGACCGGAGGCGACCACGCCATAGGCGAGCGCGACCCGGTAAACCCGGCGGTGTTTTAGTTCTCGAAGAAAGCCGCGCATCGCAGCCAGCTTTAGCGAGGCGAAGCGCCCGCGTCGAAAACGATCTCGCCCCCGACAACGGTCATGAGGCAGCGCGTCTGAACAATTTCCGCCTCGGGAATTTTCATGATGTCGCGCGAGAGGACGGTGAGGTCGGCCAGTTTGCCCGGCTCGATCGTGCCTTTGTCGTGCTCTTCAAAAGCCGCGAAAGCGGGCGCGCTCGTGAGCATCGCGAGCGCCTGCTG
>JBPCRH010000069.1:0-2939 GCA_050997075.1 Chthoniobacterales bacterium | reverse complement strand
ATCTATTACACGATCCGCCTCGCGATCGAGAACCGCGCCGCGCGCCCGCAAAATTACCGGCGCAAAGACGTCGTGAAGGCGTCATTCGCCTCGCGCCATATGGTCATGAGCGGCGTGATCCTCCTCGCGTTTATCGTCTTTCACCTGCTCCAATTTACCCTTCGCACGACCGACCCGCGTTTCGCGACGCTGCCGATGGATCCGCTCGGCCATTACGACGTTTACGGCATGATGGTGCTCGGCTTCAGCAGCCCACTGGTCTCCGGTTTTTACATCCTCGCGATGTATCTGCTTTGCCTTCATCTTAGCCACGGCTCCTCCAGTTTTTTCCAGTCGTTAGGCTTGAATAACCAGAACCTCGCGCCCCGGCTCGCCTTTGCCGGGCGGGTTTTCGCCTGGCTTCTTTTCATCGGTTACAGCTCCATCCCCGCGGCCGTTTTGCTCGGCTTGGTGAAACGCGCATGATCGGTTCGTTCGAATCCCGCACGCCCGACGGCCCGCTGCCGGAGAAATGGCGGAAGCACCAAAACAACTCGAAGCTGGTCGCGCCGAATAATCGCCGGAAGTTTGAGATCATCGTTGTCGGCACCGGTCTCGCCGGCGGCTCGGCGGCGGCCACGCTCGGCGAGCAGGGCTACAACGTGAAGTCGTTCTGTTACCAGGACAGCCCGCGGCGCGCACATAGTATCGCTGCGCAGGGGGGCATCAACGCCGCGAAAAATTACCCGAACGACGGCGACAGCGTTTACCGGCTTTTCTACGACACGATCAAGGGCGGCGATTTCCGTTCGCGCGAAGCCAACGTTTACCGCCTCGCGGAAGTTTCGAACTTGATCATCGACCAATGCGTCGAGCAGGGTGTGCCCTTCGCCCGCGAGTATGGCGGCCTGCTCGCGAATCGTTCCTTCGGCGGGGCGCAGGTCTCGCGCACCTTCTACGCGCGCGGGCAGACCGGGCAGCAGCTTTTGCTCGGCGCATATCAGGCGCTCAGCCGGCAGATCGCCGCCGGGACGGTGAAGATGTTTCCGCAGACCGAGATGCTCGATCTTGTCCTCGTCGATGGCCATGCCAAGGGGATCATCACGCGCAATCTCATCACCGGCGAGATCGTCAGGCACTCGGCCGATGCGGTTGTCCTCGCGACCGGGGGCTACGGCAACGTCTTTTATCTCTCGACCAACGCGCGCGGCTGCAACGTCACCGCCACTTATCGCGCCTACAAAAAGGGCGCGCTCTTCGCGAACCCCTGCTACACGCAGATTCACCCGACCTGCATTCCGGTTTCCGGCCAGCACCAGTCGAAGCTTACGCTCATGTCCGAGTCGCTCCGCAATGACGGGCGCGTCTGGGTGCCGAAAAAGAAAAGTGACCACCGTCCGGCGAACGAGATTCCCGAGAGCGAGCGCGATTACTACCTCGAGCGCAAATACCCGAGCTTCGGCAACCTCGCCCCGCGCGACATTTCCTCGCGCAGCGCCAAGGAAGTCTGCGACGAAGGCCGCGGCGTCGGCGAAACCGGGCGCGGCGTTTACCTCGATTTTAAGGACGCGATCGCCCGGCTCGGCGAGAAGACGATCCGCGAGCGTTACGGCAACCTCTTCGACATCTACGAGAAGATCACTGGCGAAAACGCCTACGAAAAGCCGATGCGCATCTATCCGGCGGTGCATTACACGATGGGCGGGCTCTGGGTGGATTATAATCTCATGAGCAACATCCCGGGGCTGCACGTCATCGGCGAAGCGAACTTCTCCGATCACGGCGCGAATCGCCTCGGCGCAAGCGCGCTCATGCAGGGCCTGGCCGACGGCTACTTCGTTCTGCCCTATACGCTGCCGAACTACCTCGCCGGCCAGATCGGAAAGCGTCCCGGCACCGATCATGCGGAATTCGACAAGGCCGAGAGCGAAGTCCGCGGCCGCGTCAAGCGCATCCTCGATATTGATGGAACGCGGTCGCCGGACTCTTTCCATCGCGAGCTCGGCCTGCTCCTCTGGGATAAATGCGGGATGGCACGAAACGCCGCCGGCTTGGAGGAAGCGATCGCAAAAATCCCGCAGCTCCGCGAAGAATTTTGGTCGCCGAACGGCGGGGTCAGCGTCCTCGGGAACGGCGAGACCTACAACCAATCGCTCGAGCGCGCCGGGCGCGTTGCCGACTTCCTCGAGTTCGGCGAGCTCATGTGCCGCGATGCCCTCGCCCGCGATGAATCGGCCGGTGGCCATTTCCGCGAGGAGCACCAAACCGGGGAAGGCGAAGCCCTGCGCGACGATGAAAACTACGCCAGTGTTTTTGCCTGGGAATACCAGGGCGACGCGCAGGCACCGCAGTTGCATCGCGAACCACTGGAGTATGAGTCGGTGAAGTTAGCGACCAGGAGCTACAAGTGAGCGCGATCCTGTCATCCCGAGCGAAGCGCAGCGAAGTCGAGGGATCCCGTCGGGTTTCTGGGAAGCTCCAAGCGCTCGCGTGTCCGCGGGGCTTTCAGGAAGCGCCACGGGACCCTTCGACTCCGCTGCGCTCGCTCAGGATGAGAGGCGTTGGTCAACCTAACACATGAATTTCAAGCTCAAGATCTGGCGCCAGCTTTTGCCTAACGAAAAGGGCGGGATGAAGCCCTACGAGGTCGCCAACATCTCGCCGAATACCTCGTTTCTCGAGATGCTCGACATCCTGAACGAGCAGCTCATCAAGCGCGGCGAAGAGCCGGTCGCGTTCGACTCCGATTGTCGTGAAGGCATCTGCGGGACCTGTAGCCTGACGATCAACGGCGAAGCCCACGGCCCCTCGCATCCGGCCGCCGCCTGCCAGCTCTACATGCGCGAGTTCAAGGATGGCGAGACGATCACGATCGAGCCTTTCCGCGCCCGCTCTTTTCCGATTGTCAAAGACTTGGTCATCGATCGCAGCGCCCTCGATCGCATTGTCCAGGCCGGCGG
>JBPCRH010000063.1:0-5947 GCA_050997075.1 Chthoniobacterales bacterium | reverse complement strand
ACGCCGCTCGATGCCGCTGGGAAAGATAACTGCCAGGCTGGCCGTCTCCGGCTCGATTGCGCGCTGGAGAATGGCCTCGCCCTTTGGGTCGCGGGCGACCAACTGCTCAAAGGCGCGGCACTCAATGCGGTGCAGATCGCCGAGTTGCTCTAAGTGTTGTAGCCGGGGGCGCCGACCCCGGCCGCGGTCTGGCGGGCGAGCGCGTTTACGCTGCCGGGGTCACCGCCCCCGGCTACAACTTGCGACTGGAAGGACTTCCGCCCTTCTTGGTTCGTTAGGGCTGATCCGGCTTGTTCTCATCGCTCGGCGCTTTTTTCCGAGGCTTGCGCGGGGTGTTGTCGTCCGCGGTTTCGGCCGGTTTCTCCTGCGCCGACGTCTGCGCGCGGGCGGCGGGACGATTCTGCGGCGCGTTCCGCTCGGCCCGGTTGCCTTGCGGCGCAGCTTCGGGCTGGTTGTTAAGGGAAGGCGGTTCCGCGCGGCGGGCGGCGCGGCGTTCCTGCCGCGCTTCGTGGCGCGGGTCGAGTTGAGCGTTTTGCTCTTGAGCGGCCGGCGCGCGTTCATCCTTCGGCTGGTCGGCTTGATCGGCTCCCTTGTTGCCGGAGTTGTCGGGCGTCTGGTCCTCGGCCTGCGCGCGCTTTTCGCGCCGGTTTTCGCGGCGCTGGTCCATCTGTGGGTTGGGCTCTTGGTCGGCTGGCGCGCGATCAGCCTTCGGCTGGTCGGCTTGGTCGACTCCTTTGTTACCGGGGTTGTCCGGCGTCTGGCCATCGGCTTCCGTGCGCTTTTCGCGCCGGTTTTTCATTTTCTCACGAGCTGAGTTGCGATCGGCGCCGTCAGTAGCGCTGTCTTGGTTGGCTTGGTTGGCTTGGTTGGCTTGGTCAGCGGCCTCGGCTTTCGGAGCGTTAGCGGGGTTTTTATTGGCCTTCTGCCGGTTCTCGCGGGCGGCGCGACGCGCGGCGCGATCGCCTTCGTTCGGCTTCGTCTCGTTAGGCTGCGCGCTGTTGGCGTTCGCGTCCGACGGCGTCGTTTTTTCCTGACGCTGGGCCTGGCGTTTGGCGCGCTGGGCTTCGCGCTGGGCTTGATCGGCCTTCGCGTTCTCTGCGTTCGGAGTTGTCTCCGGCGTATTGGCCTCTGCGGCGTTCGCCTTTCGGGCCTGCTGCCGCTCCCGACGCGCGGCCTGGTTCGCCTCGTTAGGCTGATTTGGACTTGCCGGCTCGGTTCCCGCCGCGGCGGCCGCGGGCGCAGCCGCTGCTTTGCGACCCTTCTGCGGCTGGAAGCTCGGCGGCGGCACATTCTGCGCGTTCTCTTTTTTCATCTCCGCCTGGATCTGCTGGCGATTCGAAATCCCTCTCCAACCCCGCTCGAACGTCGGCTTCTCGATTTTGGTTTTGACGGTCTTCGGCGCGATCCGCTGTTGCGACCTCTGGATTGCCGGCGCCACAACCATGAGTTGGCCGCCGTTCACGCGGTTGAAATTCCGGCCTCCGCCGGCCTGCACGTTCAGGTTGGCGACGGTGGTCTCGCGGCTCAACGTGAGGCGCTGAACCGGGCGGGTCGAATATTGATTCACCCGCTCGTAGCTCGGTCCGTAATTATAAACGATCGAGTTGTTGTAGGTGATGTTGGTGACGTTGACGGTCCGGTTGATGATCGTCACGTTGCGCGATGGCTGGACGATTCGGCCCCGCAGGACCGGTTCCCCGATGTAGCGAATGTCGACGAAGTTGTAGTATTCCGGCCCGATGTCGTAGTCGACATCAACCTGCGCGTTGATCGCGCGACCTTCATAGATGCGGCCGGCAGTCGCCGGCAGCGGCGCCCAACCTATGTAATCGCCGCCAGTCCGCCACGAGACCCAGGCCGGCCCCCACTCGTAACCCGGCACCCAGACCCAGCCGTAATCGGCGAGGTTCGACCAGCGACCGTAGTGATACGTCGCCCAGCCGAAGTCCTCGTAGGAGACCCAGGTCCAACCGACATCGGTGTAGGCCCAGTAACCGTCGGCGTAAGGACGCCAGTCGGCGTTATTAACCGCGACCGTCGGCTGGAAGCAGTAACCGTAGTCACCGACCTCGACCCAGTTCCCTTCGGAACCGAGATTGTCGTAGAAGAAGTTCAGTGAAACATCGGTCGCCGCCTGCGCGCGGGGAGCGAGCGGGGCGAGCAAACCGAGCGAGATCGTGAGTGCGACGAGTAGTTTTTTCATAGTAAGCCGTTCCAGCAAAATTGGACCCAGGATGGTGTCCGCTTATTCATTGAATTCGAAAACGTGCCGCGCTCCGCGTGTTTCCGCGGCCCCTTTTTGCGGGAACGTCCGCTCGACCTAACGAGCGCCTAACGAGGTTTGACGACGACGAAGGAGCGGGTGCGCTGGCGGCAAACCGAAAGCACCTGCGGCTGGTTCGGATCGGTCCGCTGGAGCAACGCCTGGTAGTCCTGCAGGGACGTGACCGGCTCCTGGTTGACCGCTTCGATCACATCGCCCGCGCGCAGCTCGGCGCCCCCGCGGCCCCCCTCTACGCGAGTGACGACGACGCCGCGCACCGTCGGCGGCACACCCAGGGCCCGCGCCAGTTGCGGAGTCAATTCCTGCACCTCGATTGCCGCGAGCGGGCCGCCGTTTACGGGAGCGGCGCCCTGGTCCTGGTCCTGATCTTGATCGCCGTTTTGGAGGTCGTTAGGCGGCAGTTGTTGCCCCGGCGCGCCCGGCGGGAGCGCCCGTGCGAGCTGGTAATTCGCCGGTTGCTCCTTGATTTGGGCCGAGACTTTCACGAGCTGGCCGTTGCGGGTGATCTCGACGTCCACCTTCTTATCCAGATCGACCTGCCAGACGAGCCGCTGCAATTCCGCGATGTTGTGAATCTCGTGCCCATCAAATTTCTCAATGACGTCGCCGCGCTGGATGCGCGCTTCGGCCGCCGGCGAATTCGGCATGACCGCGGAAACGACCACGCCCTCATCTTTGCTCGCCCCAAAGGGCGCGGTCCGCGGCGCCGGGGTCTCGATCCCGAGATAGCCGCGAATGATCCGGCCCTGCTTCAGTAAACTTTCCAGCGCCATCTTCACCGTGTTCGAGGGAATGGCGAAACCGATCCCCTGCGAACCGCCGCTGCGCGAGATGATCGCAGTGTTAATCCCAATGACTTCGCCGCGCAGATTGATGAGCGGGCCGCCGCTGTTCCCAGGATTGATCGCCGCGTTCGTCTGCAGGTAATCGCCGAAGCCATCGACCCGATTGGGCCGGCCTTTCGAGCTGATGATGCCGTCCGTGACCGTCTCCTCGAAGCCGAACGGATTCCCGACCGCGAGGACAAAGTCGCCCGCCTGCATCGCGTCGGAGTCGCCAAGCTTGAGCGGCTTTAATCCCGGCTCATCCATTTTCAAAACCGCGAGATCGAGCTTCGCATCGGCGCCGATCAGCCGCGCCTTGCGCACCCGGCCATCGCTCAAAACCACCTCGATTTCATCCACTTGATCGACCACGTGGTTGTTCGTGATGATGTGGCCTTCCTTCGTCACGATAACGCCGGAGCCTAACGAGTTCTGGACCATCGCCTCATCTTCCGGCCCGCGATATTGGCGGAAATTGCCGCGGAAAAAATCGAAAGGATCGAGCCCGGGCCGGCGCGCAATCCGCTTCGTCGTCTTCACGCTCACGACCGAGGGGATGACGCCGGCGACGAGCTTGCGCCGCTGGTCGCTGAGCGAGGCGAGACTCGCGATCGCCTTCGGGTCGACCGTCGCTTCATCCGCGAGCGTGTATTTTTCCGGCTGCGCCCGGTTCGTTAGGCTAAGCTTGCCGCGATGCAGCTGGTAATCGTAAAGGAGCGAGACGCCCGCGCTCAAGACGAGGACGAGAAGGAGAAATTTGAGGAAGTTCTTCATTAGCTGACGTGGGAAAAGTTCTCTTCTTCGACAACCAAAGCGCGGAAACGTTGATTTTCCGGCCGGAGCAGTCTGGGATCGTCCCGGAAGATCTTCGTCGCGGTTGCGCGCGCCTGCTGCATCAATTTCACGTCCGCGCGCAGATCGCCCAGCTTCAGGTCGGGCAGACCGCTCTGCGCCGTGCCGATTAAATCCCCCGGTCCGCGCATTTCCCAATCCGCCTCGGCCACGGCGAAACCGTTGCTCGTTTTTTCCAGGACCTCGAGCTTTTGCCGGGTCTCCTCCGAGGGATTGGAGGTGAGCAGGATGCAATACGATTTGTGCACGCCGCGCCCGATCCGGCCGCGGAGCTGATGCAGTTGCGAGAGCCCGAAGCGTTCCGCGTTTTCGATCAGCATCACGGTCGCATTCGGCACATCCACGCCGACCTCGATCACCGTCGTGCTCACGAGCACGTTGACGCGGCCGCGGCGGAAGCGGTCCATCGTCGCCTGTTTTTCCGGCGCGGGGATCCGCCCGTGGAGTAGTTCACAGCGGAACGGCGCGAGTCGCTCCTGCCATTTCGCAAACTCCGCGCTCGCGGCTTTGGTCTCGAGCTTTTCACTCTCGTCGATCAACGGATAAACGATGTAAATCTGTCGGCCCGCCTCCAGTTCGCGGCGCAAAAAGGCGAGCACGTCCGGCAACTTCTTTTCCTCGCGCGCCGCGGTTACGATCCGGCCGCGATCGGCCGGAAGCTCATCGATCGTCGAGACATCGAGATCGCCGTAGAGACTCATCGTCAGCGTGCGCGGGATCGGGGTGGCGGTCATCACGAGGACATCCGGCGCCGGCTCCTGGTTGGTCAGGCGCGCGCGCTGCGAGACACCAAACTTGTGCTGCTCATCGATCACAACGAGCCCGGGATTTTCGAGCCCATCGGACTCATAGAGGAGCGCATGGGTACCGACGAAGATCTGGCCCGGCGTAGGGACAGCTTCCTGGGTAGCGCCCGCGTTCCGCGGGCTGGTCGCGGCATTCTGCCGCGACGAACTTTCCTCAAGCGCCTCATCCTCCTGCGTCCAGAGCCAGGGATAACCCTCGCCCGTTTGCGCCACTCGGGATTCCCACGGATTGGCGACGATATAGCGAAACTTTTCCTCCAGATCACGGTCGGACCGAATGTAGCGATCAAATTGTTCTCGCTGCCAAACGCTGCCCGTTCTGTTCTCGAGTTTGTTGATCTCCCGGGCCGCAAAAGTTTTCACCGAACGCATCAGTTCGCTCAGACTCCAGAAAACGGGGTCGCCTTCCGCGTCATTTTCTTTCGGCCACGGCTGGAGAAGCAGATGGAGGTGGTCCGGCAGCACACAAGCTGCGAAGAGTTCGTAGCGACGGTGATGGAAATGCCGCAACGCGTTGAGCACGGCATCGCGTGCGGCTGGGGATAACGCGAGGCGCGCGTTTGTGCGGATGGTGACGGCGTAGACGGCCCAGGGCTTTTCGAACTGTGGGAGGCGACGGCGGTTATACCGCGCTCCCTCTGCTGGCGGCGAATTCAGCAAAGTTCGCGACGGTGGAACACCGTCGCCCGCCCGCGGAACGCGGGCGATACCCAGCGAAGGACCTTCGAACAGCGGCAGCGGATCTTCTTTCCGCGCGCCGGTGCGAAGAGAAACGCTCACACCGAGCGGCTCCAGCCACCGCTGGAGCACGGCGTAGTGCTGCTCGGCCAGGATCTGCGTCGGCGCCATGAGCGCAGCCTGCGCGCCGCTCTCGATCGCGAGGAGCAGCGCGCCGATCGCGACCACGGTTTTGCCGCTGCCGACGTCGCCCTGAAGCAATCGATTCATCGGGATGGTCGCGCCGAGATCGCCGCGGATTTCCTCGAGCACACGACTTTGCGCTTTCGTTAGGCGAAAAGGTAGAGCGGCCAGAAATTGCTCGAGCAACTTGCCCTCGCCGCAGTGCGCGCCACCGTCGGGGGACCAGGAACGCGCCCGGCGCGCGGAGATCATCATCTTCATAGCGAGGAATTTCTCGTCGACCAAGGCGGTGCGTGCTTCGTCTCACGATTCCCAGCTTT
>JBPCRH010000163.1:0-4962 GCA_050997075.1 Chthoniobacterales bacterium | reverse complement strand
GGCCTAACGAGTGCACCGATTCGCAGCCGGCTCGGCTTTCACCTCCTCCGGTCGCAGGAAACCCTGCCGGCGCGGGAATTGACCTTTGACGAGGCGGTCCCGGAAGTCTCTGCGAATCTCGAAAATGCGCGCCAGCTGGAAACGGTCCGGGCGTTGGTGGCGGCTCTGCCCTGACAACTTACGCGACAGAGCAGCCAAGCTCCGTCATTCCGAGCGAAGCGCAGCGGAGCCGAGGAATCCCGAGGAGCCAGGGGAAACGCCGGCTGCACGAAACTCGACGGGATCCCTCGGCTGCGCTCGGGATGACAGGCAATCTGGCCGGCGTTGGAGCGGCGAAGAGAAGGAATCATTTTCGTCCGCGGCGAAGCGCGCTTAGATTCCGCCTAACGAAAACTGCATCAATTTCATGGCACGCCCCAAATCTAAAAACGTCGGCATGATCGGGCTCGGCATTATCGGCACCCGCGTCGCCGCGAGCCTGCGCAAGCGGAGCTGGCGCGTCTTCGTCTGGAATCGCACGCCGCGGCCGGAACAGAATTTTCTCGGCTCGCCCGCCGAGGTCGCGGAGCTCTGCGATCTCGTGCAAATCTTCGTTGCGGACGACGAAGCTTTGCTCGCGACGGTGCAGCAACTCAGCCCCGGCCTGACCGCGCAACACATCGTGACCGCACACTGCACGGTCGCGCCGGAAAGCATGCGCGCGGCCGCCGAAGTGGTGCAGCGGCGCGGCGCGCGGTTTCTCGAGGCGCCCTTCACCGGGAGCAAAGTGGCGGCGGAAAACGGCCAGCTCGTTTACTACCTCGCGGGCGATGAGGCGGCGCTGAAACAGGCGCGCCCGATCCTTGAGGCGAGCAGCAAGGAGATCATCGTCATCAGCCAAAACATCGGCGACGCCAGCATCATGAAAGTCGCGACCAACATTGTCACCGCCGCGACCGCGCAGATCGGCGCGGAAGCGCTCGCGCTCGTCCGCAAAGCCGGTTTGCCGACGGAACTTTTCAGCCAGGCGATGAAGCACAACGCCTCGAACTCCGTGACCATGGAGATGAAGATCCCGCTGATGGAAGCGGGCGATTACGAGACCCATTTCTCGGTCAAGCACATGCTCAAGGATGTGCGGATCGCGGCGAAGCTCGCGGAGAATTATTCGCTGCGCCTGCCGGTGAACGAAGTCTCCAGCGACATGCTCCTCGAGGAAATGAAACGCGGTCATGCCGACGCGGATTACTCCTCGGTCGGGCAACGTTATTTCCCCGCGCGGGAGACACCGATTTCGCCGAGCCCCGCCGCGCCTCCTCCGGAACCGACGGAAGCCTCAGCGCCCGCAACTCCCTCGCCTTCCGCACCGAAAGAAGCTGCGTCGCCAGAGGCGACGCCGAAAGCGGAGCCGGCGGAAAAGTCCGCCGAGGACGCTCCCGCTAGCGGCAATATGTCCGGTGGCCTGCGCGGTTGGTTCAACCGGCGCGGATCGCGCGGCGAGCCGCGAGAGGACGCCGGTGCTCTTTGATCTCTCCGCGCGCACGAAGCTGCGCCTCACCGGCGGCGATCGGGTCCGTTACCTGAACGGCCAGGTGACGAATGACGTGCGCAAAGCCAACCCGAATCTCTCGATGATGGCGTGTGTCCTCACCGCCAAGGGGAAAACGGACGGGCTTGTTTTCATCACCGCCGACGAAGACGACCTGCTTCTCGATGCCGACCCGGATCTGCGCGAATCGCTCCCGGCGCGACTCGAGCGTTACATCATCGCCGATGACGTCACGCTCGAAGACGTGACTGATGACTTCGCTCTCTTCCATGTTCTCGACGAGACCGCGCCGTCCTCGCCTAACGACGCCCACTGGCGCCGCGGCAAACGTTTCGGCAGCGCCGGCTGGGATTTGCTCGTGCCGGCCGCAGAGCACGATCGCGTTTTGCAGACGCTTGCGGCGACCGACACGCTGGTGAGCGACGCGGAGGCGGAACGTTTTCGTATCGAACAGGGCGTGCCCCGCGGGGGTCGCGAGCTCACCGGCGAGATCATTCCGGTGGAGGCGAACCTCGAAGCGGACGCAATCGATTACGCGAAGGGCTGCTACATCGGCCAGGAAGTTATTTCGCGGATGAAGATGTCGGGGAAGACGAACAAGGGCCTGCGCGGTTTGCTTTCGCTTGAGAATACCGCGCTCGCGCCTGGGATGAAGTTGTTCGATTCGGTGAGTGGCAAGGAAGTCGGGCGGATCACGAGCGCGACGCGGAGTGAGCGGCTTGGGCAGGAAATTGCGCTCGCGTTTGTGAAGAGCGGTTTCAACAAACCGGGCACTAAGCTGATGGCGCAAGGCTGGGTGGAAGTGGTGGAGTTGCCGTTCCCGACCGCGGCCCCTGCGACGCCTTAGTTGCTGCCACCGCTTGAGCTGTAGACGCTTCGCTCTGCGAAGCGCGGGTGCAGGCTCCGCCTCGGATGGGCCCTCCGCGCAACTCCCGCGTCTCCCAGAGGGAGACGTCTACAGCTCGGACAATGGATTGACCTTTTCCAGTCCGGTCCCTAGCTTAGCGCCTCTTCTGCATGGCCAAGGTTTCCGTTCGAAACGTCTCCAAAAATTATCCCGGCGATAAAGGGAAAGACGTGGCCGCTGTGAAGGACGTAAGTCTCGAGGTCGCCGACCGCGAATTTGTCGTCCTCGTCGGGCCTTCCGGCTGCGGGAAATCGACCACCCTGCGCATGATCGCCGGCCTCGAGGAGATCACGAAGGGCGACGTTTTTATCGGCGACAAACGGGTCAACGATGTCGCTCCGAAGGATCGCGATATCGCGATGGTCTTCCGGAATTACGCGCTCTATCCGCACATGAGCGTGTTCGATAATCTCGCCTTCGGCCTCAAGCTCCGGAAATTCCCGAAGGCGGAAATCAAAAAGCGCGTGGTCGACGCCGCGGCCATTCTCGGGATCGAGAATCTGCTCGAGCGAAAACCGAAAGCGCTCTCCGGTGGGCAGCGGCAGCGGGTCGCGGTCGGGCGCGCGATCGTGCGCCAGCCGAAGGTGTTCCTCTTCGACGAACCGCTTTCAAACCTCGACGCGAAGATGCGGGTGCAGATGCGAACCGAGATCACGAAGCTCCATCAACGGCTTCAGGCGACCATGATTTACGTCACCCACGACCAGATCGAGGCCATGACCATGGGCGACCGGATCGTGGTCATGGACGACGGCGTGGTGCAGCAAAACGATGCGCCGCTCACGCTTTACCGCGAGCCGGTGAACTTGTTCGTCGCCGGTTTTCTCGGGAGTCCGCCGATGAATTTCATCACCGGCACGCTCAAGGCCGAGGGCGACAAATTACGCTTTTGCGAAGCCGAAGGCGGCACGATCAACGTCGCCTTTCCCGCCGCGGACCGCCCGGCGGCGCGGGAATTCATTGGTAAACAGATCATCCTCGGGATTCGCCCGGAAGACTTGGACGTGGCGAAATTCAACCGCCCGGAAGGCCGCGCGAAGGCGAGCGACAATGCCTTCCCCGCGATTGTCGACATTGTCGAGCCGATGGGCGCGGAGACCAATTTATACCTGCAAACCGGCGCGCACACGCTCGTCTGCCGGAGCCAGGATTCATTCGATCATCGCGAAGCGGGACACCGTTTTCAATTTCAGGTGAACTTGGAAAAAGCACATCTTTTCGACCCCATCTCGACGGAAAGGCTGATATACGAAGGCCCGGCGAAAATGGACGCATAGATTTGCTTGCGAAATAGTAATCGGGTCGCGTATAAACGTCGCGTCCCCCCTTTCGGTGTAACTCAATCGGAAAAAATATCTGTGAATCAACAACTCCTCGCCGAAATCGGCCGCACCCAGCGGCTTGAAATCCTCAATACCCTAAAGCGCACGCGTGGGCTCTCCGTGAACCAGCTCGTCGAGCGGATGCACATGAGCTACATGGGCATCAAGCAGCATTGCCTGACTCTCGAGCGCGACGGTTACCTCGACACTTGGCGACGCCCACAGAAAATGGGCCGGCCGGAAATGGTCTATCGCCTGACTCGCCGGAGCCACGGACTTTTCCAAGCGGACAGCAACGCCTTCACCATCGACCTGCTCGATTCGATCGCGGAAATTCACGGCCCGAACGCGCCGGAGAAGCTGCTCTATAATTTTTTTGAACGGAAAACCGAGACGCTGAAGGAGAAGATCAAAGGCGAAACCGTCGAGGCCCGCGCGAAGGAATTGGCGACGCTCCGCGACCAGGAAGGCTACATGTCGCAATACCTTTCCGACCCGAACGAAGGCGGTCCGCAAATCCTCGAATGCCACAGCCCAATCATGAACCTGGTCGAGAAATTCAAGTTCATCGGCAAGCTCGAGCAGGACATGGTGGAGAAGCTGCTGGGGGTGCCGGTCCGCCGGGAGGAAACCTGGACCTCCGGGCTCTTCGAAGCCGCCTTTTACTTCGCGGTCTGATCAGCACCTGCTGCCTGCTCTGTAGACGCTTCGCTCTGCGGAGCGCGGGCGAGGGCGTAGAGCATCTCGCGCGGCGCCCGGGAAGAAAAAGGCAGCGCTCCCGCGCCTCTCAGCGAGAGGCGTCTACAGCTTAGGTCGTTCCCGCCGCGGGTCCCGGATCGGCTCCGTCCACTTTCCCCTCTTCCTCTGCGTCCTCTGCGGTTTATCGCCCCGCCTTGCGATTAAGCCTTTCGTCCGCCGCGAATCTCGATTGATTAGCGCCAGCATGCCCAGCCAATTCCCCGCCGCCGTCATCGAGAACCTGCGCCCGCTCATCGATGGCGGCCGTTATCCGATCAAGCGGGTGGTGGGCGAGGACGTGGTGGTGGAAGCGGATGTTTTTAAGGATGGCCACGACGTGGTCGCCGCCATCCTAAAGTGGCGCGTCGTGGGCACCCCGGTTTGGCATGAGGCCGCGATGCAGCACGTCGATAACGATCGCTGGCGCGGCGTTTGTTCCCTCTCCGAAAACGAGAACTCCGAATACA
>JBPCRH010000473.1:0-2813 GCA_050997075.1 Chthoniobacterales bacterium | reverse complement strand
CATTTCGCTTCGCCGGCAAGCCCGATCGATTACCTGGAACTGCCGATCCCGACCTTAAAAGTGGGCGCGCTCGGGACGCATAACGCGCTCGGGTTGGCGAAGGCGAAGCAGGCCACCTTCCTCCTCGCCTCGACTTCGGAATGCTACGGCGATCCGCTGGTGCATCCCCAGAAGGAAGATTATTGGGGGAACGTGAACCCGATCGGGCCGCGCGGAGTTTACGACGAGGCGAAGCGTTTCGCGGAAGCGATCACGATGGCTTACCACCGCTATCACAAGGTCGATACCAAGATCGTGCGCATCTTTAATACCTACGGACCGCGGATGCGGTTGCGCGACGGGCGGGTGGTGCCGGCGTTCATCGGGCAGGCGCTCGCGGGCGAACCGCTCACCATTTTCTGCGACGGTTCGCAGACGCGGTCGTTCTGTTACGTCTCCGACTTGATCGACGGCATTTACCGGCTCTCGCAATCCGATTTTCACGAGCCGGTCAACATTGGCAACCCGCGCGAGATGACGATCAAACAATTCGCCGAGGAAATCATCCGGTTGATCGGTCCGAATTCGTCGATCGAATATCGGCCGCTCCCGGTCGACGACCCGAAGGTGCGGCAGCCGGATATCGGCCGGGCACGCGAGGTTCTGCAGTGGGAGCCAAAGGTGCAGTTCGAGGAAGGGATCATGACCACGATCGATTATTTCCGGAACTGGCTGGCGCGGGCGAATCAGCGCTAACCGGAAATTTCCAATCTGCTCGCTTTTGCCGGCAATCTTCGGTGAGATTAACGCCATGAAATTTAGTGCTTCAACTCTCGCGCTTTTCCTCGCCCTGAACGGGCTCGCTTTCGCCCAGGCGCCCGCCCCGGCTGGTGGCGCAATCCGGCTGACGAAGATCACCCGCAATCTCGTGGCGACTCCGGAGTTTACCTACAGCGGCGCGGAAACCTTTCGCACGAACTCGCGCGATCGCTGGCTCGCGGTCGACGCCGAGTTCTCTTCAACCGCCGAGTTCACCGACGAGGTGACGTTTAAGTATTACATTTTGATCGATGGCAAGTTGCTCACCGGGGAGGTGACGCACGTGAATATTCTCGCGGGAAAAGAGCTGCACTCCGTGATGTACGTCCCGCCGCACGCGATCGCGCATCTCATGGGCAATCGCACCCTGAACACGAACTCGCTGCAAAACGTCGCCGTCCAATTGCTCGCGGAGGGTGTGGTCAAGGATGAGCTCAGCCTCGTCCGCGCCCGTCCGCAATGGTTTAGTGCGCTGCCCGCGATAACCGGGTTTGTCCTGAACAAAAACGAGACACCGTTCGCGCCGCTCTACTGGGACCACTACGAGCAGATCAAGCCGGCAGGCGCGCGCTGATCGCCCAACATGTCCGCGCCGTCCCGGATCGTTAGTCTTAATCTCGGCTCGCAAAGTTTGGGCCTGGCGGTCTTCCAGCCGCAGGCGCACGGCGGGCTCGTCCTGACCGGTTATCGACGCCGGGAGATCCTCTCCGATCCGGCCGCGGAAGGGGATCGGAACCGGCAAGTGACCGACGCGCTCCGGGGCATGCTCGGCGAGCTCGGGATCAAGGGCGGCCCGATTGATTATGCGGTCTCGGGGCAATCGGTCTTCGCGCGTTTCGTGAAAATGCCGGCGGTCGACCAGGAAAAGATCGAGCGCATCATCACCTTCGAGGCGCAACAGAACGTCCCGTTCCCAATCGACGAAGTGGTCTGGGATTATCAACTCGTCGGCAAAGACCAAGCGACGGAAATCGAGGTCGTGCTCGTCGCGATCAAGAGCGACATGCTTGAGGGCTTCAACCGCGCGGTCGAAGAGGCGGGCCCGGAAACGACCCTGGTCGATGTCGCGACGATGGCGCTCTACAACGCGTTTCGTTTCAACTACAGCGAGCTCACCGGCTGTTCGCTGCTCGTCGATATCGGCGCGCGCACGACCAACCTTTTGTTCGTCGAGCCGGGGAAAGTGTTCAGCCGGAGCATCCCGATCGGCGGCGGCTCGATGACGGCGGCGATCGCCAAGGAATTCAACGAGCCGTTTGCGGCTGCGGAATTGCGCAAGACGAAAGACGGGTTCGTTAGTCTTGGCGGTGCCTACGCCGAGCCTTCCGACCCGGAAGTGGCGCGGGTCTCGAAGCTCGTGCGCAACACGATGGCGCGGCTGCACGCGGAGATTGCGCGCTCGATCAGCTTTTATCGCTCGCAGCAGAGTGGCGCCGCGCCGCAGCGCGTTTTCCTCTGCGGCGGGGCGGCGACGATGCCCTACATGCGCGAGTTTTTTAAGGAGAAACTCCAGCTCCCGATCGAGTTTTTTAATCCGCTCCGCAACGTCGCCGTGGCGGAGTCGATCCCGGTCGAGGAAGTGGCGCATTCCGCCCATTTGTTAGGCGAACTCGTTGGGCTCGCGCTTCGCAGCACCATGACCTGCCCGATGGAACTAAATCTGCGCCCGGCCAATGTCGTGCGGCGCCAGCGGCTGGCCGAGCGTCGTCCCTTTCTCCTCCTCGCGGCCGCCTGTTTCCTGCTCGGGCTGCTCGGCTGGGGTTTCTATTTCATGCGTGCTGCGAGTGCCGAGGCCGCCACGACCGACAAGCTTCAGGAGGAAGTGCAGCGGATGCGCGCGCTCTCCGGGCAGATCGGTAAATACCGACAGGAGATCGACGCCCTCGACGCCTCGGCCGAGCCGCTCCTCCTCTCGATCAATGGTCGCGGCGGCTGGCTGCAAATCCTCGACGATCTGAACACGCGGCTTCCGAAGGAAAATATTTGGATTACCGAGCTCGCGCCCACTTCCGGGG